>CAYGQP010000221.1:0-3658 GCA_964352115.1 uncultured Micavibrio sp.
GTATGATTGTAGAGGTTGAATCATTTGAAGACGAACCTTTGGGCGTCCGCTTGCCCGATAGTGTTGTGGTGGAAATTGTTGAGGCTGAGCCTGTCGTAAAGGGGCAGACCGCTACAACGTCATATAAGCCCGCTGTCGCCGATAATGGTGAAAAGATTATGGTTCCACCATTCATAGATGTTGGAACCAAGGTTGTGGTTAAAACAGAAGACGGCTCATACGTTGAGCGTTCTAAAGATTAAAGTTTATTCTGCTGTAAGAACTTTTTCTGGATGATCAAAGGCTTGCTGAGCAACTTCTCGCTCCAATCGCCCCCTTTTCCATTCGCCACCATTATCAGCAAAATACATGCTCTTGGACAAAACAGCCGCAGAATGAACCTGCGTATGACCTTTTGAATCCATGAATACAGCCCTGCCAAATTTTTGACCTAATTCTGTCTGGTCTGTCTCGTTTCTCAGCCATCCTATAAATTCATATTCATGTTTAGCGCTTTTAATGCTCGTGGCTAAGATCCGATCCTGATGGTCAAAGGCCTGCTGGCAAAGCTCTCTTGTCGGATACCCGTCCGGCCAGGCTGAATCATCAACATCTTGATGATACATTGCCTCCGCCATCTCTTTGCGAGTCAGCTGAGTAGCCTCACCATTCTGATCTACAAATTTTGCATAGGCGGGCATGTCCTCATACCCTGCTTCTGTAGATTTTTCGGCTGACCAGCCAGCAAAGCTATATGCTCTTTTCGGCAATACATTCGGATCATCACCAAATGTACGCTCTACTTCTTCTTGCGTATCAGGAACAGGATTGTCCGTCACCTCAGGTGCTTCTGTATCATCTGTTACAGGCTCATGAGAAATTGAATTTACATGCGGCACTTTAGATAGAGCACTGCCATCATTATGTTCCAATCCCGCAATATTGGCCGCCCCGGTATAGAGGTTTGAAGGTTCGACACCTGTAATTGTTGTAACATCTGAAAGCCAAGTCACTGGCGCACCAGCATAAACAGGATTTACAGCACCAGCGGCCATCGGAGCTGTGCTCATAGACGAACTCGCGTTAACGGTGCCTATAATTGGAATCGGCCCCATTGCGAGCCCACCCCCAGAAAGTTTCTCAACAGGGATTGAAGAAATACTTCCAAACACATTTTCAGCTTCGTCACCAGGATCATCTGTTATAACACCGTTAGCACCAATTTTTGCGATTACAGGGTCACGGTCAGGGTCAGCATCTACATCAGGGGAATTTGCTGGCTTTGAATCTGAGCCTTTTGCTAATTCGATCATCTCATTAACCTGTTTAAGGTCCATGCCATCCAAAATGCTTATTTCGTCTACTTGGAGATCTTCAACTTTAATACCGCGAGAATTTGCAAGAATTTCTGAAAACTCTCTCTTGGCCGCATCTAATCTCCAGCCTTCATCGGCTTTTTTCTGCGCGCTTGCAACGGCTTCGCTTATTTTTTTATTGTCGATTTTCATAGCCGCAGCTGCAGGATTAAACAAATCGCTGAAAAATGATTTTAGTCCCATCTTTACACCATCTCTATTTTTTTTAAAAAGTCATGTATTGTATATGCCCGCTAAAATTATGTCAAACTTTGCAGTGGCAGACCTCTAAAGGCATTGATTTTTTTATTTAAACACGTCATAAACGCCTTTCGTTCTTCATTGCAACAAAAAAAGAAAATCGTAAATATGTCCCGTTATTCACCCCACCTGACCATTATGATGCGTGCTGCAGAAAAAGCAGGACGTTCACTTGTGCGCGACTTCGGCGAAGTCGAGCATTTGCAGGTGTCACAAAAAGGCCCAGGTGATTTTGTAAGCGCTGCTGACAAGCGCGCGGAAGAGATCATCTTTGAAAATTTGAAACGGGACAAGCCTAATTATGGCTTCCTCATGGAAGAATCCGGTGAGCACCCATCCGATGGCACGGACGCGCGGTGGATCGTCGATCCTCTGGATGGCACGAACAATTTTCTTCATGGTCTGCCTCATTGGTGCGTATCCATCGCGCTAGAGGAATCGGGCGAGATCACAAACGCTGTTATCTATGACCCCGTTAAGGATGAAGTTTTTACAGCCGAAAAAGGCCAAGGCGCATTTTTAAGGCGTCAACGTCTTCGTGTGTCTAACCGTAAGGATATGATGCATACCGCCATCGCAACGGGTGCGCCAAGACGGGCAGTGAAGGATCGCGATCAATTTATCAGGGAATACAGCGCTGTTCTTGAAGTTTCTCCTGGTCTGCGGCGCTTTGGTGCTGCTGCACTTGATATTGCCTATGTAGCCGCCGGGCGTTTTGACGGATTTTGGGAGAGAGATCTCAAAATCTGGGATATTGCAGCGGGCTACCTTATTCTTAAAGAATCCGGAGGCTTCATAACAAACATCGATGATGATCGGAAAAGCCCACTGGAAAACGGTAATGTCCTCTGCGGGAACGAAAACGTTTACATATCATTGAGGGATGTGCTAAGAGCTTTATAGACAAAGGCCGTACTGATATGTTTAAAAAAATTGATTTCACGCTCATATACTACTTGGGATGTCTTGTAATTCTGACAATCGCATCTGATGCATCGGCTAATGAGAGCCCCTCCGTGGAGATTAACTACGAAACACTGAATGCTCTTAGCAACCAGCAGCAGGAAATTCCTCCAATAAATAATGCAATTCAAAGCTATAAAACAACGTTAACAGCACCTGAGGGCATGAGTCAGTCAGCGCAATTGCAAAACATTGAGCCCGCAGCGGGAAGAACAGCTCAAAAACTCGCCCCTCTTCCATCAAAAAAACCATTCATTGAAAAAGTTTTAGCTCCTGTACCGGAGAGACCTCCGGTTCGCGGAAATACTCCGAAAAAGGTAGCCATTATCAAAAATCTAGGCAAGAAGCCGGATAGCCTTGAGGACAAAAATACGAAAACGTCACCTGCCCCCGTGGCCCAAGTCGCTTCAGAGAGCTTGGCATCAGAAACACCAGAAATGGAAATCCAACAAGAAGAGCTTGTCGCTGCGCTTGATCCCTCCCTTGTAAAATCAACAATTGAGGAAAAAGCTGAAATTATTCAGCCAAAGACATCACAAAAAAGCAATGAACGCACAAGGGCAGGCTCAATTCAGCGTATTTTCTTAAGCTACCCGCAGGGTCAAACCGATTTACCTGCCAATATTGAATCGGCATTATCGCCTGATATCATTGCAGAAATTGGACAAAGAGAAGACAAACGCCTCAGCATTTATGCCTATGCCACCTCCGCCGAAGAAAATAAAAGTGAAGCCAGACGAATAGCGCTAGCCAGAGCACTGGGCCTTCGTGAATTTCTCATTGCACAGTCAATTGATCCCAAACGCATTGATCTTCACCCCATGGGCATAACTGATGAACCCCTTAAGAAAGATCGCGTCGAAATCTCTCTCGAGGACGTCAGCACCGGTTCCCCCTAACCTCCTCAAATGTGGATATCCCCCTTGTCTACAGCGGTTTTCGTTGACATAGAGATGTAAACAATGAAATGAATAAGATATTCATAGAGAATTTTGAAACGTATTAAATAGGGGCACATCAAGAATGGCTGAAAACAATACAAACATGAAATTTATTATCTTAGGGCTCGTGCTCATTGTTGTCGGGGTCATTGGCTACAC
>CAYGQP010000222.1:0-3630 GCA_964352115.1 uncultured Micavibrio sp.
TATATGCACCCATAAAATGAAGAAATGAAGCGGATATAATCGGCCAAAGCGAAGAAACATAAAACGCCAGAATCCAAAGCCCTCTTGCAAGCGTTCGGCATAATTGTAGAAAATGACGAAGCCGCTGAGGACAAAAAAGAAATCGACGAATAACCCGGCATTGCTCCAAAACGCATAATCTGCGATATGGCTGTTTATGCGAAAATGAAAAACCGCAATGGTCAGAGCAGCAATGCCGCGCCAGGAATCAAGAACAACAAAGTGATTTTTTGATGTTGAAAAGCCGCTCTGCGTCATTCCTCATCAGCGCTATCATCTGCCTCTTCTGCCACGTCTCCACCAGCGGAAGCCTCATCATCGGCTTCAGCAGCTTCCAGAGCCGCTTCATCGTCACTCTCCTCGTCCTCGTCTTCCAGAACAAGCCAGGCCACAGACACCACGTTTTCCTTGTCACGCACTTTAAAGATCGTGACCCCTTGTGTTGAACGGCCCGTTACACGAACATTTTCAACAGGTGTGCGAATAAGCTGCCCGCCATCAGTCACCAACATAATCTGATGAGAGTCTGTAACCGGGAACGAGGCAACGACTTCGCCGCCATTTTTGGACGTCAGGTTCATGTTTGTCACGCCCTGACCACCGCGGCCCGACACACGGTATTCATACGCCGATGTACGCTTGCCATATCCCTTATTGGAAACCGTCAACAAGATTTGCTCAGCCCCCAAAAGCTCGCGGAAGCGCTCCTCTGGCAGTTCTAAATCAGTCTCCTCGTATTCAAAATCAGCATCGTCAGAACCCACAACCTGGCTCGCGGCCTTCAGGTAAGCATTGCGCTCCTCCGGTGTGATATCGATATGCTTCAGGATAGACATGGAGATTACCTCATCACCCTTCTCCTTTAGCTTAATCCCGCGCACACCGGTTGATGTACGGCCCGTAAACACACGAATATCGGTCACGGGGAAACGGATCGCCTTGCCCTTCTTCGTCGCCAGCAACACATCTTCCTTTTCCGTGCAAATTTTGACGGAGACAAGGTTTTCACCCTCGCCCAGCTTCATCGCAATCAAACCATTCGAGCGAATATTTTTGAAATCCGAAAGCTTGTTACGGCGCACTGATCCGTGGGACGTCGCGAACATAATGTCCAAACTGTCCCACATATCCTCATCTTCCGGCAGACGCATGTAAACGGAAACGCTCTCGTCCTTCTCCAGCGGCAACATATTAACCACGGCCTTTCCGCGGCTTTGCGGCGTGCCCAAGGGGATCTGATAGACCTTCATACGGTGCACAAGTCCCTTTGAAGTAAAGAACAAGATTGGCGTATGCGTTGAAGCAATAAACAGATCGGAAACAAAATCATCATCCTTCGTGCTCATCCCGCTGCGGCCCTTCCCGCCGCGGCGCTGCGCACGATAGGTATCCAATGGAACGCGTTTGATATAACCACCATGTGTGATCGTCACAACCATATCTTCGCGCTGAATCAATTCCTCGATATCCATTTCGAATTCAGCATCAATCATTTCCGTACGGCGAGGCGTATCGAATTTCTCTTTAATCTCATTCAGCTCTTCAACCAGAACTTCAAGCATACGCTCGCGGCTGGCGAGGATTGCGAGATATTCAGCGATCTTGTCCGTAATTTCTTTCAATTCCCCGGCGATTTTATCACGCTCAAGACCGGTCAGACGGTGAAGGCGAAGCTCAAGAATGGCCCGCGCCTGTTCTTCACTCATTTGATACTTGCCGTCCTCAATGCTATATTCAGGATCATCAATCAGCTCAATCAACGGGGCAATGTCCTTCGCAGGCCATGGCTTTGCCATCAACCCCTCGCGCGCTGCCGTTGGGTCAGGTGCGTTACGGATTAGCGCAATTACGTCATCGATATTCGCAACAGCAACGGCCAATCCAGCCAAGATATGCGCACGATCACGGGCCTTGTTCAGCTCAAAGATCGTGCGGCGTGTAATAACTTCCTCGCGGAACTTAACGAAGGCCTTGATCATATCACGCAGCACCATGATCTGCGGCTTACCGTTATGAAGCGCAACCATATTGCAGGAGAAATTGGATTGTAACGCCGTGTATTTGAAAAGCTGATTCAACACCACGTCACTGATCGCGCCGACCTTAAGCTCGATGACGACGCGCACCCCATCACGGTCCGATTCATCGCGGATTTCAGCGATATCCTCTACAATCTTCTCGCGCGCAACCTCCCCGAGACGTTCAAGCAATTTACCCTTATTCACCTGATACGGCACTTCATGGACAATGATTGCCTCGCGTTTGCCAATTTCTTCAATTGATGTTTTCGCCCGCATCACAACCGAGCCATTGCCCGTATGATACGCGCTGTGGACACCGTTTTTACCGAGAATATAGCCCCCCGTGGGAAAATCCGGCCCAGGAATAATCTGGTTCAGCTCCTCCGTAGTCATGTCCGGGTTATCAACAAAAGCAATACACCCATCAACAACCTCACCAAGATTATGCGGTGGAATGTTCGTGGCCATGCCGACGGCAATACCGCCCGCACCATTCACCAGCAAATTGGGAATACGTGCCGGAAGAACCTCTGGCTCAACACTTGATTCATCATAGTTCGGCTTGAAATTTACCGTATCCTTGTCGATATCCAGCAGCAGCGATTCCGCAGCCTTTTCCAGACGGGATTCCGTGTAACGCATAGCGGCGGGTGAATCCCCGTCCATCGATCCAAAGTTCCCCTGCCCATCGACAAGCGGTAAACGAAGAGACCAAGGCTGCGCCATACGCACTAATGAATCATAAATTGCCTGATCACCGTGCGGGTGATAATTACCCATTACTTCCCCAACAATCTTCGCAGACTTACGATAAGGTTTATCCGACGTATACCCGCCATCGCGCATCGCATATAAAATACGGCGGTGAACCGGCTTCAATCCATCGCGCACATCAGGCAGGGCGCGGCTCACGATTACACTCATCGCATAATCGAGATAGGATTGCTTCATTTCCTCCTCAAGGGAGATCGTAGGCATGGGATTTTCGGGAATAGTTACATCAGTCATGAATCGTCCTGTAAATTTATCTAATGGGCGATTTTACGAGGTTTACAGACCGTTTTGCAAGGGCTTAATTGATCAAAAACCCCGGTCAATGAATACATTTTTTCGTGATGTTTTTGCTTATCTATTTACCCGTTCGCACGCGCATAAGAGCCTGGTCAAGCATACGAATGATTTCCGGATAGACCTTATCGGCATAGTCCTGCTCCTTCGCCAGCGCCGATTGCGCTTCCGGCTTGGCATGAAACTCCACCATCGCCTCCAACTCCTCAACGGTGTAGGTATCGACCATGGCATCAATGGAAAACTTCTCAATCGCTTTATAATTCAGAATTTGCCGCATAGCATTGCGAAAAGCTTCACGCTCCGCTTCCGGTTGCTGATTGGCGATTTGATCAATCGCCGTGTAGACCTGATCTTGCGTCGGCCTGATTTTATGCATTTCAACCGCCAGAGCACGGCGTTGCTCTAACGTTGCATCGGTATCTTGCGCAGACACTGGTTGGGCAAAAACCAAGCACAGTAAAAACCCGCCGATAAAAAATGCTCATTTCATGATCATCAC
>CAYGQP010000223.1:0-3621 GCA_964352115.1 uncultured Micavibrio sp.
GCGTAAGCGCAGTTTGCGGGGTTCAAGTCCCTCCGGGCCCACCAAGTACTATAAGGCATTTAGAGGCAAGTCTTTCAATAACGCGCTCGATGAAGTGGAACCCCCTCTTATTTAAAAGCAGCAAATCTGCGTAAGCGCAGTTTGCGGGGTTCAAGTCCCTCCGGGCCCACCAAGTACTATAAGGCATTTAGAGGCAAGTCTTTCAATAACGCGCTCGATGAAGTGGAACCCCCTCTTATTTAAAAGCAGCAAATCTGCGTAAGCGCAGTTTGCGGGGTTCAAGTCCCTCCGGGCCCACCAAGTACTATAAGCATTTAGCGCGCTTTTACCGGTATGAGCACTTCATTGCGCCGAAGGGCGGGGATTGTCCATGGTGGATTGTACCCTGCGTTTTGATAACTGCCCACGGCCTCATACCCATTTTTAGCGATCCAGACCTCCAGAGCCTTTCGGTTGCGCTCAATGGCTTCGATGGGGGAAAGTCCGGAATAGGTGATTGCCGCACGTGTTTCTGCCGGTACTTCCGAGAGTTTCACGTCAGGGTTTGTTGGCTTTGGTGCATTTTTCATCGTGAAATTTGCAGGCAGAACGAAGGACATGGTCCATGATTGCCCATCCTTTTCCTCAAGTACAGGGGCGGTCATCGCGATTTTCTTGCCGCTCTCAGGTTCCTGAAAAACGGGAGCCGTCATCGCGAGCTTTTCTTCCGCTATGTTGTCGCCTGAGATATAATCGAAAAGGCGCTGAAAGGCCTTGTTTGTATAGTCTTCATAATCACCCTCAACGGTTGTGGAGGCCAGCACCATCGGCTTGTATTCACGGATTTCGATATTTTCATCCTTGAGAACGACCTTATATGGCGCTTCCTCAACGCCGGAATGACCAAACATAGAGCAGGCTCCTAGGGCTATTGAACTGGCGAACAGGGCAATGGTTTGCAGCGATTTTTTAATCATGATTATGTCCTTAATTCCTAAAACGGAATTTCCTCACCGTCCCAGGCAAAGAGGTTACCAGAGTTTTCAGGCTTTGCATCATTTATAACCTTAAGCATTGATATGGCCGAGTATTCTGGCGTGAACAGCTTTCCTTCCTTTACGTTGCCTTGAAAAGGCTTCGAAAGATCCGTATCCACGGTTCCGGGTTGAAGGCTCAGGATAATATTGTGTTTATACCGGCGGCCCATTTCAATCGCAGCGTTTTTCATCAGCATGTGCGCCGCTGCCTTAGCCGCGCGGTAGGCGTACCAGCCACCCATGACGTTATCGGAGATGCTGCCGACGCGGCCCGTAACGACGGCGAATACTGATTTTGTGTCACGGTCGAATGTTTTGAGGAAATGTTTGGCGACCATGGCCGGGCCAGAGGCATTCACGGCAAAGCTTTTTGCAAAGGAATCGTGGTCTAAATCGCGCAAGGACTTTTCAGGCTGAAGACCGTCGTCATGCAATATGCCTGTTGCGACAATGACAATGTCGGGCGCTTTATCGGCGCTGATATTTTCAGCCGCGGATTCTATTGACCCTTCATCAAGGATATCTATAGAGCCGCTGGAAATTTTGGCATGATCAAAAATCTGCCCGGAGCGCGAGAGGGCATAGACCTTTGAGACTTTGGAATCGTTCGCGAGTTGTTCAACGAAGGCCCCGCCAATACCACCGGAGGCACCGATTACAACAACGTGAAGATTGTCATGAAAGTTTGATAAATGTGTCATACCATTCTATACGGATGTTTAAGTGCTTTAGATTATGTGAGAAAAAATTGACAAAGCCACAGAAATCCCTATAAATACGTTCATTCCTGAAAAGCGGGCGCGTTATGTAAGTGCCCTCTTGATTGAACGATCAAGCCTTTTGTTTGAGGATATCGGGACATTAAAGAAACCAACAACCCTTATGAAAGAGGAGTTAAAACTATGAGTGGTAAGAGAAATCAAGCCAAACACAAACTTGACCGCCGCATGGGTGCAAACATCTGGGGCCGTCCAAAATCACCATATAACACACGCCAATCCGGTCCGGGTATGCACGGTCAACGCCGCAGCAAGCCAACGGATTACGGTATTCAGTTGATGGCCAAGCAAAAGCTTAAGGGCTATTACGGCAATATCGGTGAGAAGCAATTCCGTCGTTACTACAAGGAAGCTTCTCGTCTTCGTGGAGACACAGGCCAGAACCTTATAGGCCTGCTCGAGCGTCGTTTGGATGCGGTTATTTACCGCGCTATGTTCGTGCCCACCGTTTTTGCTGCACGTCAATTCGTTAATCACAAGCATGTGACGGTGAATGGTAAGGTTATCAATATTCCGTCCTATATGGTTAAAGAGGGCGATGTGATTGAAGTCAAAGAATCTTCACGGAATATTCCTATGGTTATTCAGGCTACACAAACACCAGAGCGTGACATTCCTGAATATATCGATTCAGATTTGAAGGCGATGAAGGCGACATTCCTGCGTACACCGCAGCTTGAGGATGTGCCATATCCGGTTCAGATGGAACCCAACCTGATTGTGGAATTCTATTCACGTTAATCGTGACGATATATAGAGAATACCAAAGGCCGCTCATCAGCGGCCTTTTTATTGTGCTACGTAGAAGCAATAAACATATTATTAATCACAACCGGATCCAGGATGGTAAGGAACGGTCATGCGTCTGATCCAAGTTCCATTCCAACACTGCCAAAGACGGAGTTCAGCGTTGCCAATCGTACAATCATTCACTGGTCTTGTATAACCAAGCTGTCCATGATCACCGCTAGCTAAGTTTGTATATGAGTAGCCGTGGTCGTCATAGGGTGAGCAACTGCTTCCCCCAAGAGCGCCAATGGGAGTACATTGTGCTTCACCAGAAGAATTCACGCCCGTTACAACTTCTCCAGGGTCACAGGTTACGGCTGCGATTGGTGGGGTCGAGACTGTCATTGGTGGCAGTGGTCCAGGCGGACCTTCAGGGCCTTGCGGTCCTGTTGGGCCGGGACTGCCCTGAGGGCCGGGATTACCTTGCGGTCCTGGGATACCGTTCTGGCCATCTTCTCCGGCTAAATCTATACATGGCCCTTGCGTGCCATCAAAATTCTGTATGCGAATACCTGTGGCTTCGGTTTCTCCTGCAGGAACGCAGCTCGTAATACCGGGCAAGCTGCCGTCACGGCTGTAGCGGGAGGCGTAAATGACAAGGTCATCGTTATATTCGTTCTCGCTGCCAAGGCTGTAGCCGTTTGAGGCAAGGAATACGGCATCATCGAAGTCACAGTTTTCAGTGTCGGCCGTATTACCTGAACAATCACCTGTTTGCACGCCCACGTTTGTATATCCACCTTCGCCGGTAAATCCATGTGAAATGAGCGCATAGCTCATATGTCCTGGTTCAACTGAGCCGTCCGGTGCAGGGGGGGAAAGGGAATTGCCATCCAATGTAATTTCAATACCGGAGGCGTCATAGACACGGTAATCCATGGCTCTGACATGTTCATCAATGTCGCGGCTTCCATCATCATTTGTTTCGTCAAACACCAAAACATCGCCGGATGCGATTTGAATAAGTGGAATTGGGGCTACTGAAAAGTAACTCTTAATTTGAAATACATCATCGTTATCTGTGATCAGGAAAAGAT
>CAYGQP010000224.1:0-3614 GCA_964352115.1 uncultured Micavibrio sp.
GTTGTGCCCTCGCGCAGTTGATTCAAATATTTCCGATACCCGTTTCGCCATTGCAGGGCCGCGATATATTGTCCAAAAGTCGTCAGATAGTTTTGTCAGGTCAATACCAGAAACGCGGGCGGCAAAATTCAAAAGCTGCATGCAATTTACGCCAATTATGGGCACATCCTCTGGCCAGACCAGATCTTTACATTTTATAACATTTCCCATCGCGTCAACGGTCTTGGCATAAGCCGCATTGTCTGCCCATGCAACACTATGTTCTTGGCCATAAACGTCTAAGCGCGTCTTGTTGCGGCCTTCAATTACAGTATTAACAAGGCCATATTTGGAAAAATGATAGGGAAGGCGATCCTGTTCATAGAGGGTTTTAAGATCAGACATTAAGCGCTCGAACCTCTGCACCGCTATTGGTGATATTGGAACATAGAGAGCGTGAGTCATTGGTTTATTCAGCATTTGCTGGCCGACATTAAACCCATGAGGCGTGCCATAGCTCATGCCCGCACTTGGCACAAATTCCGTACCATTATCCTGCAGTACCGTTGCAGAGACATGTGTAAAAGGCTCGTTGAAACCACGATCCACAAAGTACTGCCCTAAAACGAAAACACTATTTACCATATTTTTCTCCGCAATCCTTATACCCAAGACCCAAAAAAACCTCAAGCTTTCTTGCACTGCATCACGTTAAACTGTTGATGGTTAAGGGTTTAGCAAGGATTTTTCTTTAAAATTATAAAAGAATGGAATAGAATTTCCATAGAGCTTTAGCAGAATGCAGGAGGTTTAAATGGCTGAATATCTTGATGTTTTTGAGAGTGACTTAGAAAAACAACTTAAAGATTATCGCCTGACCACGGCGAAAATCCTCTATCACATGCCCGATTATCAGGAATTATTGCAGGAATTTATCTGGCAAGAATACGATATTGCCCCCAAATTCCCCGAATTACATAAATTTCTGGATTTTTGGACCCGCGAAATAGATGGCAAGCTTCATTCGGTCTATGTCGCCAGCAAGGGGATCATTACATCCGATGATTACCGCTTCGCCGATTTTCAAGGTACACTGCAGTAGATCCTTCAACATCAAGGATTTTTGCTCGCGGGCTTTAGTCCGTTCCGGGTGCGAGCCTGAGCTTTAACCCATCCAGCGCCTCATTCATGATGATTTGGCAGGACAGGCGTGAATTGTCCTGAACATCAAACGCCTCATCCAGCATCTCTTCCTCATCATCTCGCATATCGGGGACTTTATCCTGCCACGTCTCATCGACATATATATGGCACGTTGCACAGGAACACGCGCCGCCGCATTCGGCCTTTATCGGCAAACCGTAATCACGGATGATCTCCATGACCCGCCATCCCTCAACAGCTTCGAGCTTGTGTTCCTTGCCTTGTAAGTCGGTGACGAAGATAAACATTACTTTGATGATGTCCCTTCAATCATCGCGGTAATCGCATACGCCATCGCCGTTGTGGTCAAAATCGCCAATATGGCCTCAAATAGGGCGCGAAGAAAATACACAGCGGCGAAATGCCCCGCTCCATGCTTAACTTCGGCCTCGCCTGAGACGCTTAGCAAAAGGTCAGAAGCCAGCATCATTGCTAAAAAAATGGGCACAAGACAAATCAGCCACGTCCCCAGCATGTAGAAAGAGATATAGAAAGGCTTTAGCTTTTTCACAAATTCTTTCACACGATATCCCAGTCCAATGGCAACATAGAGCCAAAAAAAGCGAAATGCCCAAAGAATGAAAAAGATCATAAATATTGACATCAAAGACAGTAGTGCATTTGGCTCAGGCTGAACGGCCTCCGGATCGATTGACAGACCGGCCGTCACCAAAGACCCTGTAAACACCGAATAGATCAACATCATCAGTGCATACAGAAGAACAGTCGCCAGCAAATTCCGGCGGTTTTGTTCAAAGCTGCTCTTTGCGAAGCGCGCTTGCGGCCCTGATGCGCCCAGCATCCGATCATCAGTCATCAACATCAGGCGAATGGTCTGTGCCGCAAGCCAGCCCTCTGCAAAATATGAGGGCATAAGGATCAGTCCTTGCCTGAGGTAATGGTCCTGCAAATCGAAAAACAGGATAATAAGTAGCGAAAGAAATTTAATCCCGATCGGCAGAAGTGCAAGATAGAACAGCGGTTTCCTGCGGTCCCAGGCAAATGTATATGCCCTGGCCGCGACGTCTATAAAGTCGTAATGCACTTTGGATGTGGGTTCATTGTTCATCCCTATGGGTTTATCAAGCAAGGGCTCTATGAGCAATCATTTCCTCTTTTAATTCGACTAATTTGCTGGTTTTTTATTGTGGCTTATACTATTTCTTCTTTTGTTATGAACGCAAAAACTCAAAATCATGAAGCATCATCAAGACCCGTTATTTTATGGTTAATCGCCACCGCAGGGCTGGTTTTCCTCATGGTTATTGTCGGAGCGATTACACGGTTAACGGAGTCCGGCCTGTCTATGGTTGAGTGGCGGCCGTTGATTGGAGCCTTGCCACCCATGACGGACACTGAATGGGAGCGTGTTTTCTCGCTGTATCAGGAAACACCAGAGTTTCAGAAGAAAAACTTCTGGATGGAGATTGATCAGTTCAAAAATATTTTCTTTTGGGAATGGTTTCACCGCCTGCTTGGCCGATTGATTGGATTGGCCTATGGCGTGCCTCTATTATTTTTCTGGCTGCGCGGCATAATCCCTCAGGGCTATAAGCTGCCCTTGTTTCTCATGCTCCTTCTCGGTGGGGCGCAGGGCCTCATGGGCTGGTTTATGGTGGAAAGTGGCCTGGTTGATGTGCCCAGTGTCAGCCACTATCGATTGGCGGCACACTTATCCCTCGCCTTCCTGATTTTCTGCCTGTTAATCTGGCTCGCGATGTCGATAAAAAACGTGACACGAAAACCCAATAAGGCCCTTCTGGCACATAGTTGGGTTGTTCTGGGCAGCCTTGTCATCACAATTTTCTGGGGGGCCTACACGGCCGGCTTGGATGCCGGGATGGTGTATAATGACAGCTATCCCTTAATGGGTGGGCAATTTGTACCGCCGGATATGTGGCATTACACCCCAGCGTGGCTCAACTTTTTTGAACACCCCAGCGGCGTTCAGTTCACTCATCGATGGCTCGCGTTTATAACGATGTTTATGGTCCTGTCGCTTTTGGCCCATGCTCAAATGAAACACCATTATATGCCCGTCATTTACGCTCTGGGCTTTATGGTTTTTGTCCAGTTCGGTCTGGGTATTATAACGCTTTTGAGCGGCGTTAACATTATCTTGGCGACCATGCATCAGGCTGGTGCGCTTATATTACTCATGCTTCTTGTTATGACGATTTATCAGCTCAAACCGCGTAAAAAAACGGGTTAAAAGCCCTAGGATTTTTTGCGCTTTATCTTTTTCTTTTGCGGCACACGCTTCATCAAATCATCGAGGATCTCTTTTGTAAGCTCATCTTCTGCTTTTTTGGGCTTCTTCGCCGTCAGTGGCCCTGGTGGTGGGGCCTTTTGAGTAGGCGGCGCTGGCTGAGGCTCTTGAAGGGGCTCTGGAGCTGCCGGGGGCGGCGGCGGCTCTGGTGGTGGAGGGGCAG
>CAYGQP010000225.1:0-3590 GCA_964352115.1 uncultured Micavibrio sp.
CCAATAGGCAATGCGCCATTTATCATAGTACCACATAGGGATCACGTAATGATTCCACAGGAGAACACGGTCCATGGCGCGGACGTTTGTCACCAGTTCCTCGCGTGATTTGGTTTGGGTGATTTTGCCAATAAATGCATCGATCACAGGATCTTTAACACCAATTGTGTTGCGTGATCCCTCGATGTCGGCCTTGTCCGATCCCCAGAAATCGCGCTGTTCATTGCCCGGTGAATTGGATTGACCGAATACACCGATGGTCATGTCAAAGTCGAACGAGGTCATGCGATTTTGATATTGCGCCGAATCCACAACGCGGAAATTGGCCTTTGCGCCAATGCGTTCGAGGTTTTTAATGAAGGGCAATACCCAGCGCTCGAATTGCGGGTTGGAATCGAGGATTTCGAATTCAAGCTTTACGCCGTCCTTGCTGCGGATTTTGTCCTCGCCCAGTTTCCAGCCAGCCTGATCCAAGATATCAATGGCGATTTTGAGATTTTTGCGGTTATTTCCTGAGCCATCGGAAACGGGGGAGCGGTATTCCGTCGTAAAGACCTCCGGGGGAACATTATCTCTGTGTTGTTCTAGGAGCGCGAGTTCTTCCGGAGAAGGGAGGCCTGATGAGGCAAGTTCGGAATTGTCGAAGTAACTGTTCGTGCGTTTATATGCGCCAAAGGCGAATTGCTTGTTGGACCATTCAAAATCAAATGCATACGCAAGAGCGCGTCGCACATCCTTGTCCTGAAAAACAGGGCGGCGAATGTTGTAGACGAATCCCTGCATGCCGGCGGGGCGTTCATTTTTGATTTCTTCCTTTGTGATGCGGCCATCGTTGACGGGAGGGGCATCATAGCCCTGTTCCCAGAGTTTGGCGGTGTTTTCGAGCCGGACATCGTATTCTCCGGCAAAGAAGGCTTCTAGCGCAACGTTTCCATCACGGTAGTAATCGTAAATGATGCGGTCGAAATTATTCATGCCCTGGAAGAATGGAAGATCCTTTCCCCACCAATCATCACGGCGCACGAATTCAATGGACCGGCCACCATCGACCTTACCGACGCGATATGGGCCGCTGCCTAGTGGTGGCTTGAGGGACGATTCTTCGAAGACGTTGCCGCCCTCAGTCCAATAATGTTTGGGCAGGATCGCCATTTCGGCAATAATCAGCGGTAATTCTGCATTTCCAGAAACACCGAATTCGAATTTTACGCGGTGGTCGGATTCGGCTGTGACGCTGGTGACGTCATGCCAGTAAGCCTTGAAGAACGGCGCGCCCTTTTCGGTGATGGTGTTGAAGGTCCAGACCACGTCTTGCGCAGTTATTGGCTTGCCGTCGGCCCATTTCGCTTCGGGCCTCAGGTTAAAGGCGACCCAGCTTTTGTCTTCAGGGAGTTCAATGCTCTCAGCGATAATGCCGTATAGCGCAAAGGGTTCGTCCCATGCATTTTGCATCAGGCTTTCGTACACCATGCCGGAGCGAATGAAGTTAAACCCCGCGGCGGGCGTGCCCTTGGTGATGAAGGGGTTAAGGGAATCAAATGTGCCAATGGCGCTTAAATTCAGCGTACCGCCCTTTGGTGCATCTGGATTCACGTAATCTAAATGTTTGAAATCCGGCCCGTATTTCGGTGTGCCATGAAGGGCAATGGCGTGTTGAGGTTCGGGGGCGGGGGCTGTGGTTTCTTCCTGCGCAAACGCCACCGAAGACACCATCAATACTAATAATAATGCAAAATATCTCATACCCGCATTTATAAACGGTTCTAACGCCCTTGCGAAGAGATTTTGTTTCAAAAAGAAAATCCGTTAGTCACATATGTTGGGCGGTGGGGGTTTTGGGCAACAAGTGTGTGGATTTTTTCAATATCGGCCTCTCCCGGTGTGTGATCGAGCTGGACCTCTTCCCAATGAATGCCGACGAGATTAAAGACGCTGTCGATGCCAAAGTCATGAGCGCCCGCGATGTCGGTATGCAGGGAATCGCCAATGGCGAGGATTTTTGATTTATCCGTTTGCCCTAGCAATTCGTGGCAGCGCTCGTATACAGGCGCGTGGGGTTTGCCATGATAAACAACGCGTCCGCCCATATCCTCGTATATTCTGGCGAATGTCCCAGCGCATTCGTGCTGCTGGTCACCGATATTCACCACCAGATCGGGGTTTGCGCAGATCATCGGGAGATTTTTATTCAGGGCGATTGCAAGTTGCGATTTCAGGGTTTCAACCGCGCTGCTTTCCGTGCCCGGAATGGCGTTGAGGATGAAGCTGGCATCTTCTGGGCCGGATTTGTAGTTGAGGTCTAATCCGTTCAGGCTTTCGAATAGCCAATCCGCGCCAATGAACCAGCAATCGCGACCGCAGGAGGCATGGAATTCGTCTTCTCTGGCTGAGAGGGCGTGAAATGTGGCCTCGCCAGATGTGACCACATGATCATAAAGCTCGCTGGCAATGCCCATGCTGATCATTTGGTTGATCGCCCCCTCAGCTCGTTTGGGGCTGTTGGAGAGCAGGCATATTTGTTTGTTGCGCGATTTTAAGTGTTCAAGTGTTTTTATCGTTTCGGGAAAGGGGTGTATGCCGTTATGAATGACCCCGAAAATATCAATGATGAAGTTATCGTATTTATCGATGATTTCACATAGTCCGGACAAAAGATTAGGTTGGTTTTTCTGGGGGGCGGATGGTTCTCGAGATGCGCGGCGGGTATCGCTGATCACGCGGCCTCCTGCTGACGGTATACGCCCTGCAATTCAGCGCGACCGAATAAATGACCCTGACCGTATTGAAAGTCAAAGTCCAAAAATTCGCGCAGCGCGGATTCTTTTTCAACACGCTCGATGATTACGGCTATGCCGTTACCCTCAAGTTGGCGTTTTGATTTATAAAGGTCGCGCAAGCTTTTGTAATTTTTTGATAATTTTGAGGCCGTGCTTGCGCTTATTTTCACGTATCGCAACCGCATGGCCTGGAATAACCTCGTGTCAAAATTCAGGTGTTGGACATGATCAAGAGATAACGAGCAGCCGAGCGCAGTGAGGCCACGAAGAATTTCCATGATGGCGGGTTGCATGTCATCAAAATTATTCTGAGGTATTTCCAGCACGAGGCGTTTCGCAAGCGTGCGGTTTTGAGCAACGAATCGCAAAAGTTGTTTCATGAACAGGCCGTTCCTTAGTGTATCGCTTGTAACGTTGACGAAAAAAGGTGTGGCATTTTCGATGTGCGCTGTTTTCTTGATTGTGTCCAGACATTCCATGAGTAGCAGGTGATCGAGGTCGTGCATCATTTCCTCCTCCTGCGCGATATTTTTATATCGTCCAGCAGGAATATAGACGCCGGCCCGTGCGCGGATGCGGCCAAAAACTTCGTAGGCCCTAACCTTGCGGGTCGGAAGCCTTACGATGGGTTGCATAAACACTTCGATTTTACGGTTTTGCAGCGTGTTATGAATCAGCTCCGTGACAACGATATCGCTGAGGTTCATGTGTTCATCAAGCAGTTCGTCATTTGCTGAAGTTTTCTTGTTCGCTCTATTGCTTTTCTTGGGTGTAAAGGCTCTTGGCAAAATTTCCATGTTCATGAGCTTATGG
>CAYGQP010000226.1:0-3586 GCA_964352115.1 uncultured Micavibrio sp.
GAGTTTGATGGGTTTACCTGTCACGGCCTTCATTGACATGGCTGCCCCGCCGCGTGCATCACCGTCAACGCGGGTCAGCATAATTCCTGTCAGGCCAACCCGATCATCGAAAATTTTGGCAGTGTTCACAGCGTCCTGTCCGGTCATGGCATCGGCAACAAGAAGCGTTTCAACGGGCTTTGTTTCCTTTTTAATGACCTCGACTTCGTTCATTAGTTCGTCGTCAATGGACAGGCGGCCAGCCGTATCGAGTATAACAACGTCGAAGCCTTCTTTGCGGCCCATATCCATGGCGCGTTTGGCGATGTCTAACGGCTTTTGGTCTTTTATAATTGGAAGTGTCGTGACTTCAATTTGCGTCCCGAGCTGAGCCAATTGATCCTGTGCTGCAGGTCGGTAGATGTCCAGAGACGCCATCAGCACTTTCTTTTTATGCTTATCTGTCAGAAGTTTGGCGATTTTTGCTGAGGATGTGGTTTTACCGGAGCCTTGCAGACCCACCATAAGATAAGCGCAGGGTGGGGTGGTGAATTCAAGCTCCTGTGCCTCGGAGCCGAGCATTTCAACAAGCGCGTCATGGACGATCTTAATGACCTGCTGACCGGGGTTTACGCCCTTGATGACATCCTGTCCGACGGCTTTGTCTTTCAGGCCTGAGATAAAGTCCTTAACAACGGGCAAGGCCACGTCAGCTTCAAGCAGGGCAATGCGTATTTCACGGCTAACGGCCATGACATCATTTTCGCTCAGGGTGCCCTTGCCCCTGAGTTTATCGAATACGCCGCCTAATTTTTCACTTAATGATTCAAACATTAAAGTCTCATACAAATAAAGCCCCAGTGAGCGTAAATTCGCCGACTGAGGGGTACCTGCACCTCTAGAGTGCTTGGGCACTGAAAATCTTGCATTCCAGTGAAATTTGTTGGCATATAACGGGAATATTGAAGCAATGTCAAGGAATTCATAGCGATGAAATTTATTAAGATGCATGGGCTGGGCAATGATTTTGTCATTTTGGACCACCGTGATGGGCGCCAAGCCCTGACGGCTTCTCAAATTCAGCATATATGTGATCGTCATATGGGGGTTGGGTGTGATCAGCTTGTTGTATTACACAATTCAGATCAGGCTGATGTGAAGGCGTTGTTTTTCAACGGCGATGGGTCTGAATCCGGAGCTTGTGGGAATGCCACGCGCTGCGTGGCAGATCTGGTCATGGCTGAAAGCGGAGCTGATGAATGCCGTGTTGAGACGCTTAGTGGTGTTATGCCGTGTCGCAAGCTCGGTTCGTTAAGGGTTGAGGTCAATATGGGCGCGCCCAAGTTTGATGCGCGATCTTTTGATGTCGTGATTGAGGGGCTTGCTGCCCCTGTTTTGGTTGATATGGGCAATCCGCATGCGGTGTATTTCGTTGATGATGTGGCGGCGATCGATTTGCATGTGGTTGGGCCACAGATTGAAAACAATGCCTTTTTCCCGGAGCGTACGAATGTTGAAATCGTTCAAGTTATAAGTCCATCAAGCCTTCGGCAACGCACATGGGAACGCGGTGCGGGTGAGACGCTTGCTTGTGGATCTGGGGCATGTGCGGTTGCAGTTGCGGCTGTTCAGCGGGGATTGGCAGGCCGTGAAGTTGAAATCGCGCTGGATGGTGGTGTTTTGAATATGCATTGGCGCGAAGATGATGATCATATCCTCATGACCGGCCCTGTGGCCTATGTGTTTGAGGGAGAGCTTCTCGATGTCTAGCGTTACAGTAGTCATAACATTTGGATGTCGTCTCAACGTTTATGAATCCGAAGTCATGAAGGATCATGCACGAAGTGCGGGTCTGACGGATGCCCTGATCTTTAATACGTGCGCTGTGACGAAGGAGGCTGAGCGTCAGGCCCGGCAGGCCATTCGCAGGGCGCGGCGCAAAAACCCGGATGCGAAGATTATTGTTACAGGCTGCAGTGCGCAAATTTCCCCTGATACCTATGCGGATATGGATGAAGTTGATCAAGTGATTGGTAATGACTTGAAGCTGAAGGCAGAAACGTGGGGGCTGGAGAGTACGAATAAGGTTTTAGTCAATGATATCATGGCTGTCAAAGAAACAGCATCGCATATGCTTTCCGGGTTTGATGAGCATTCCAGAGCGTTTTTGCAGATTCAAAATGGGTGTGATCATCGCTGCACGTTTTGCATTATTCCCTATGGGCGCGGAAATTCGCGCTCTGTGCCGATTGGTGTTGTGGCGAAACAAGTTAAAGGTCTTGTTGAGGCCGGGTACAAGGAAATCGTGCTGACAGGCGTGGATGTCACGTCTTATGGGCCGGATCTTCCCGGTAAGCCCTCACTGGGACAGATGATAAGGCGCGTGCTGGCGCTCGTGCCAGATTTGCCGCGTTTGCGTTTGTCCTCGCTTGATCCGGTGGAGATGGATGAGGATTTATGGCGATTGATCGCGGAGGAACCCCGTCTAATGCCTCATTTGCACATGTCACTGCAGGCCGGGGATAATATGATCCTGAAGCGTATGAAGCGCCGTCACAGTCGTGAAGATGCGATTGAGATGTGCCGCCGGGCAAAATCGTATCGTTCTGATATGGCCTTTGGCGCGGATATCATCACTGGGTTTCCAACAGAGACCGAAGAGATGTTTCAGAATACGCTGGATATAGTTGAGGAGTGCGATCTGACGTTTTTGCATGTGTTTCCGTATTCCGAGCGCGAGGGGACGCCCGCCGCCCGTATGCCGCAAGTTGATCCGCCGGTGCGAAAAGAGCGGGCTGGTCGTTTGAGGGCGCTGGGTGAGTCGCAGATGGATAAGTTTTTGAAAAAAAATGTGAATAAGCGCCTTCGGGTTATAACGGAGAAGAACAACATGGGCCGGGCAGAAAACTTTGCACTGGTGAAATTCACTCAGAGCGTTGCCCCCGGCCAAGTTCTGGACGTTTACACAGACTCCATTGAAAAAGATGCGCTAACTGCTACAGTCCTCTAGAAATTACAGGAGGATTTTTCCATGGTTTTCTGGCGCAAAAAGAAAAATATCAAAGAGCAAGAGCAAGAAGAGCGCGATGATGCGATGCTTCATCCAAATGGTGAGCCTGACCTTGAGCCCTCGACAGAATACGACGCGGAAATGGATGAGGCGACGAAGCACGAGCTTGAGGAAACTGAAGCCGAAATAATAGAAGATCTTGATGATGAACCAGTGCCTGCGCATACGCCTGCGGACGATGAAAAAGAAATGCAAGAGCTGGAGGAGGATCATACAGAGGAGGGTGGGTGGCTCTCACGGCTGACATCGGGGCTTAAGAAGTCCTCAAACAAGATTTCGACGGGTATTACTGATCTTTTGACCAAGAAGAAGCTGGATCAGGATACGCTGGATGCGCTGGAGGAGGTTTTGATTGAGGCCGATTTAGGGCCGCAGACCGCGATCAAGATTATTGAGCGGTTCTCCCAAGACCGGTTTGGAAAAGATATTGATGATCAAGAGGTTAAAGAGGCTCTTGCTGGGCTAATGACCGATATTTTATTGCCTGTTGAGCAGCCGTTTGTGATTAAAAAACCGACTAAGGGGCCTTTTGTGGTG
>CAYGQP010000227.1:0-3548 GCA_964352115.1 uncultured Micavibrio sp.
ATATTGGACTTCATAGATGGATTGCCGTTGCCATCGGTATGACCGGCGTGATTATTGTTGCCCAACCGACAGCTGAAATGACGGTGATTGGGGTTGCCCTGGCGCTGGGTGCGGCCACGGTTCATGCCATCATTCAGGTTCTGATCCGTGCATTAAAAACAGAAAGTACGTTTACGATCACATTTTACTTCTTTCTGACGGGTGTCATTTTGGCGGGGAGTTTTATGCCGTTTTTGGCCAGCATGCCAACCGCGGAGACCATTCCATACTTGCTAGCGATTGGGGTCACGGGTGGGCTCGGGCAATTTTTCCTAACCTCCGGCTTTAAAATGGCCGAGGCAACATTGCTGAACCCTTTTAATTACACAGGACTAATCTGGGCGGCGTTGCTAGATTTTCTGATCTGGAGCTACGTCCCCGGATGGCCAGTATTTCTGGGCAGCCTCATCATTATGGGGTCGTATTTTTATATCCTGTATCGTGAGAAACTTCAGGACAGGAACGTTAAATCAACACCGAAAAACGCAAGCAAACACAGCAAGCCACCAATCGCATAAACAGCGAATGTTAGCAGCATGCCGCCCATGCGGTAAGGCCCGTGTCCCTTGCCTGTTGTCAGGCCAACATAATGTGAAATGCGGGATAAAACCATCATGAAGCCCAACCAATGAAGAATCCAGGGATATGCATTGCTCAGCTCTAAAACTCCAATTAAAATAAGCGCGATAGGCACAGTCTCAACGAAGTTGCCATGCGCTCGCATGGCTTGCTCTAGCTCCTCATTTTTTCCAGCCCCAAAAACCACGCGGTGCTTAATCCGTAAACGTGCCACTTTAAAAATGAGTGCGATCAAACCAAAAGCAGAGAGTGCAGCGTAAAGACCAGTGATCATATTATCTATTCCTTATTATTGGAGCTGTAGACCATGTTTGGTGAAATAGCCAATTTCCTCGTCTGTATCCTCACGATAGATCAGGAACATGCCGTCCTCACGTTCCTTTGTTACGCCATACATAAAATCAATGTATTCCGCCACGCGTCTTTTTTCCAAGCCGGACAGGCGAAGATAAGGCTGGCCAACCTCAAGCACCGGAACACCATCTTGTTTGTACTGATCAGTTACAATACCGGCATCCATAAGGCGATTCAGCATTTCCTGTGTATCACCGCGATGGAAATCCGCCCATTCAGCCGGGCTCCAGTTTTCATTGTCAAATTCCCATTGAATATTATGCGGTTCTTTTCCTGTTTCCAACAACGGACGGTCTGGTCGGGGTGAGTCAAAACCGAAGCCCCATTTCAAGTATGGATTCCAATTCGATCCGGCCTGTGCGGTTGTTATTGTAAAACTAAGGGCCAAAACGGCCAAAATTGTATGGAATTTCATGATTTTATGCCTTTTTAGGGTGAAAATGGCTTTTCATATAGATTCTGCGGTATTTTTGTTCATTTTTCAATGCCTCATTAATATTTCACATGGTATAATGATTGTATGATTGGGTCTATTGGGATTGCATTATCGGGATTAGAGGCGGCGACCAGGCGTTTAAACACAACTGCTTCGAATATCGCGAATATTACAACGACCGGATCGCTTCAAGAGGGTCAGCAACAACCCTATACGCCCCTCACGACAACACAACAAGCTGTTACAGATTCAAATGGCAACCCTGTCGGCGTCAGTTCACAAGTTGTGCCCCGGAATAATCCATTTGTTCCCGCCTTCTCTCCGGATTCACCATTTGCTGATGAAAACGGCATTATCGGGGCACCGAATATCAATCTGGCCGAGGAAGCCGTGAACTTGATCGTGACGGAAAATATTTACAAGGCAAATCTTGCCACATTGCAGACAGCGCAAGAGCTGTCCGATGAGCTTTTGGGCATTTTCGACGAAAAAGCTTAAGCTCTTCCTAAACATCAACAGAAATGATTTTCATAACAGTCTCACGCATTTATGGCATGTTTTTTGCTTATAGTTGCTTGTATATTGATGCGATGGGGATTGCCTACAACATGAAAGAGAAGGAACATCATGTCTATTGAATCAGTTGCCGCGCAAAGCGGAGTTTTTGCAACACAAATCGCTAAAGGAACCCAAGGCGGTTCATCCGAAGCCTTTTCGAAGATCCTTCGCGAAACAGATGAGCAAAAAAACTATAAGATTGCCGCCGCAAAAATCACCCAAAGAAGCGCTGAGGCAAATCAATCGCTGTCTGTAATCAGGCCTGCGCCTGAATTAAGTCCCGCAAATACTCAGTATAGCGACACAAGAACAAAAGCCGGATACCGCAGGATCAATAATATTTTGGAGCAAATGATCCATAAGGCCAATCAATCAACGAACCAAATGAGTGATGCAGGACGCGCCCGTATTTCAGAAGAATTCGAATCCTTAACTGATCAGCTGAATAAGGCCATGGAAAAATACGGGGTCTTTGACCAAAATGTAATTGGCATCGTTCAGGGGTATGTCGAAAATATGGATATCTCTACGCAAGCAGATGCAGCAGAAGCCTATACTTATCTTCATGGCGTCGAGGATGCGATTGAAAACCATTTTGGCATTGAAACGTCTTCAGGACCAATGCCTGACCACATGGAAACACTAGCTGAGCTGGAATCTCTTGCTTATCAAGCCGCGAACCAGATGACGCCGGAAGGCCGCGAGCGTGTGAACAAGCAGTACCATGAAAAATTAGATACATACATGAAGCAATTGGAAAGCTCCGGTTTGATTGAATATGATGCTGTCTTAAATTTCATAGGACAATACATGAGCTCTCATGATCTTTCTACGCAGGAGGGTGCTCAGTTTGCGTTCAATCACCTGAATGCCCAACAGAGCTACATCAGCTCCCTTTTAACCCAAGCATAACTTTTAGAACGTTTCCTCGTTAAAAAAAAGAAAGCCCCTGGCAGCAATGTGAGGGGCTTTTTTGACAATACTTTTGATGGTTATATCTCAGCTGACATTCCTTCCATTTCAATCGCTGTTTCTAAGGCCTCTTCCATAATTTGCTGCCTGAGAAACATAAGGACAGCCCGGGCTCTGTCTTCGGGAGGATCATCGTTAAATTCCATGAACGCCCCAAAATCGGGATCATGTTCCGCAATTAGTCTGCGCTGTCCGTCCACGGTCGAATAAACGCGCGCAAACCAGTTTTCAGGATCGTCCAATGGCGTGCAAACCAGTTCCACAAAACGGTTTTCATTTTCGTCTGAATCACCAAGATGCATTGTATACACATTGAACGTGTGTCCATTTATTATTTCAGTCTCTTCAGAGAGAGCAAATTCATAAACAGCTTTGGCGACGTTGTGAAATGCTTCTAGGGAAATGCTCATAGTAATTGTTTCTTGTATTAGGCTGCTCTTGATGCGCTGAACTTTGGATCCATTTTCGCGATAATCATTTCGCGTTGATCCTGAAGATCGCAAATACGCTGGTGTTCATCATCAATGAACGTTGTGATGACATGGTTTTCCAAAAGGATATCTGTCTCTGCCAGGATCATTTTTTTGTCTCGTGATTTTGCAAATAATTG
>CAYGQP010000228.1:0-3512 GCA_964352115.1 uncultured Micavibrio sp.
ATTATGGGAACTGGATATTTTAAAGGATCTAGGTTTTCGTTACTCATCCAGCGTATTGCCAGCGTCTAATCCGCTTCATGGTTTACCGGGCGTGCCTAAAACGCCATTCTTATGGTCTAACGGCCTGCTCGAAATCCCCGTGCCCACAGGTCAAGTTGGGCCGTTGTCTATGCCCTATCTTGGTGGGTTTTATTTCCGATATTTACCTATGGCAGTCATTAAAAACAGGCTAAGCAATGCAAATGACAACGCGCATCTATGGACGTATTTCCACCCCTATGATTTTGATGCACATGAGAAAAATTGGCGGATCAAGGGGGCGTCCGTGCCCGTGAGCCTCTTGCTTTGGTTAAACCGTAGAAACACATTTAGAAAGCTTGAGCAGCTGACTAGGCACATTGAATTCTTACCGCCTTTTAAAGATCAGAGTTTTAAAAGCACTCAGCAGAAAATCGATCCCGCTACACTATAACGGGATAGAGTGCAGGCCCAATGCGATTAGCCAGCCATAGAGGAAGCTTTTTCCAAAGGGATGTCAGGACTTTATTGCGCGGATTATCCGGGTCCATATTTGGCATTTCAGTCGCCTTCACCAGAAAATACTCATACGCTAAAGGCTCTGGATCAAAACCGAAATTTTTCTTAAATGCATAGGCGCCGCTATCCTTGATTGACCGTCCAAAGTCAAAAACCCGAAGCCCCTCATTGACTGCATTTTCCATGACCTTCCAATACATATATGGGTAGGCGCTATGGCTTCTAGCGGCAGACAAACCGCCGCCATAATAGGGCATAATCTGATCTTTATATTTAAAGCTCAAAACACTGCATAACGGCGTGCCTTGATGTCTAATCGTGGTAATTTCTACAGCATCACCGAACGTATCAATCAAGATTTTCAAATATTTTTTGGGAAAAACTGGCGTACCTAAATTACGCACGCTCTTTGCATAGATCTTGTAAAATAAATCAATATCCTGATCTACGACCACTTCTAATCTGTTTGCAATACCTTTGCGAATTTCAGCGCGCTGTTTACGCGGGATAGATTTCAGATTTTCCTCGTGATCCTCTGAAAGCACACGCCTGAACGTAAAAAATTGATCGCTCGCTTTCCAGTTTTGAGAGCTCAAAGGCTTCTCATTTCGTATTTCAAGAAACCGAACACCCAAATCAGCCGCTCGTTTAATCGCATCATCCAATAGCATATCAAAATGCCCCAAACCTCCGCCATATACACAAAGAGGATTGGATATCAGGGCCGCGCCAAAGATCGGCCGCTTTACATGCGCGTATGGCAAAAGACCTGAGATCACATCGTTATCGGCAATAAATTGATAGTATGTTTTAAAACCGAAAGCACGTTCCATGACGTCTTTCCATTCAGCCAAATGGAAGAACGTCCCTGCAGGATCGTTGTAAACAAAATTGTTCCATGCCTCCTTATGTGTATTCTCAAATTGTACAATCATGGCTTTCTCAACACAATGAACAGTGATGCACCGATAATATTTGCCATTATACCATTGGCTTTGATCATATCAGCCCTCATAAAGGGCAACGTGGTTCCCGTGCGCTGCGTGATTAAATTTACACCCCTCGCATAGCTCTCAATTTCTGCGATCGGGTGTTCATATTGCGGGAACGATGGCTGGCCGGTAAAACGATCCTTGAGAGTGAACACAGCATGAGCGCTTCTGTGAGCCAAAGACTTTGCATGCCGCCACAAAATGATGAGCTGTCCACCTGGTTTTAAAATTCGGGCGCATTCCTCGATAAATTTTTGTGTTTCCGAAGGTGGTTGTTGATTGAGAAACTGGCAATTTACAATTTGACCAATCGTTTCATTGGCTAGAGGTAAATTAAACGCATCACCGCGCATCATTGTAATTCCGTTCTGATAGGATGCCCTGCATGCCTGCGCATTAAAATCCAGACCAAAAACTTCATGGCCTTCCTTCAGAAGCGGAGCAAGCATCAGGCCAGACCCACAAGCAATGTCTAAAAATGGCCCGTTTTGATGGTCCACCGCGGCAAGTAAAACGCGCTGTTCGCGCTCAAAAAAGCTGCTGACGCGATAACCATTGGCTTGCGGATTTGCCGCACCATGTTTAGATCGCAAAAATTCATAGCGCGCATCAACTTCCTTGTCAGCTTCAATCACAGGCCTATCCTTTGCTTTATTTTCAGACCACCAAACACAAACGCGAAAAACAAAAATGGAAAGACCACGATCACAAACCGGATCATCAAGCTTGCACCCGCCGCCATTGATGTCGCGAGCCCCATGCTGACCAAAAGCAATGTCAGCCCAATCTCGCCTACACCAATTCCACCAACAGTTTGCAAGGGGATAATGGCAAGAAAGTTATACGCTCCTGCCACGGTCACATTCTCAAAAAACGATAAACCGAGATGCAGAGATAGAAACAAAAATACAAGCGCTCCTAGATTGCTGAGCCATTTCATAAGCGTCAGTGTTAACGCCATAAAAATGTCTGAACGTTTTAATCCATGGCGTGCGTATGTGCGCGCCTGGAGTACGAGACGTTTAAGTTTTCTCATCAGCCCTGTGCCACGATCTTTTCCGAGGATCAAAACCGTTATGGTTAAAAACAGATCGAGACGAGCAAGAACCAGCAGTGCAAAAACAATAATACCGATTGCAGCAAGATACATCATTTCAGAATGCAGGAGGGGGCCAAGCCCCAACAGCGCAATGACAAAGATTACACCTAGAACAACAACATCATACAGTCTTTGCGCAATAATACTCATGGCGGCTGCTCCATATTTTTGTCCCAAATATCGTTTTAAAACTTCTATCGCGCCCACTTCACCTAGTCTTGCAGGAAGAATAACCAGCAATAATACATACCAGGCGTTGGCCTTGAGCGTTTCGCTTAAGCATGATTTTTTACCTGCAAATAACCAAAGCCTCAGGGCGGTTGCGACGCCCTCCAGAAACAAAAACACGACCGCCAATCCCAATAATGGCCATGAAACATTTTTGAGCATCTCTAGCGCCTGCGCCTTATCAACCTGCGCAATAACCATCACAAGCAGAATAATGCTTACGCATGATGCAATGAACCACATTACGGTTTTATGAACGGCTGAGTTTTGCATATATTTTTCGTGTAATGTTTTGACCAGACATATTGATGTACCACGCCATGCCCAAGGCATAAAGCATCATGATTGGCGCATTATAGCGCGGGATGCTGACCGATAGGCCTGCATGAAAGGCGACCATAAATATGAAAGGTGCGCTGATGATCAGCAAGCTGTAATCGCGTTTTCTGAGCGTTTGGATCAGCAATGCGACAAAACACATAAATCCGATGAGGCCCCAATATTTAAAAATGAACACACCTCGCCAAGCGAGAGGCAAGCTGACCATGATATGTTTAAACATATTGCCAATTAGTTCATGCCTTATGATATAGCCTAACACCTTGTCCTGACCACCAGCATTTTCGACATTGGCTGGATAAAACTCTTTTCTGCCC
>CAYGQP010000229.1:0-3474 GCA_964352115.1 uncultured Micavibrio sp.
ATATTATGGTCTGCAATGAAATCTGCATCCCCGATCAGCTCTTGCTGCAAACAACATTTGATGAAAATCATCGCACACTTAATCAGCGTATGGTCGATTTCAAAACTCGCCTCCTGCCCCATGACGGCGATACAGACAGCATGAAGATCGAAGGCGTTGTTCTGGGCCCTGACGCGCTCGTGCTCAACGTGTTTTCCAAAAAGGGCTTTAAACGCGCTGATATCTTCCCGGTTGCTGGCGATATTGCCTTCAGCGCGAAGCCGGAGATCATCCTCAATGAAGACGATAAGCGCAAGGCAATGATGAAAATCGCCCGGCCCGCCGATATTGAAAACATCAGTGAATTCCTGACGGGAAAGGACCTCAGCATCGTCTTCGTCGCCGAAAAAGAAGCCATCGAAAAAGCCTTCTCCTTTTAATTTGACATATTTTATTTTCTACTGATAAGGTCCTGACAAAAATCAGGAGTAATTGATATGCAAGGTGCATTCGGGCCTCAAGGCCAATCAGACGATATTACAAAGCGTATTGTAGAATTAAGGACAGCGATCGAAAATGACCCCATGGATATGGATAGCCATGGGGAATTGGTTGGCTTACTTGTACAAACGGGACGAATTGACGACGCCATAAGAGCAGGTAAACACGCTCTCACAATTGAAGATGATTGGAGAGTGAGATTTAACCTTTCAAGCGCCTATATGGCGGTACAAAATCCTACCGCGGCGCTTCCCCATATTGTAGAAGCGGTAAACCTAAATCCATCTAAGTCAAATTGTTATGCCATGGCAGGCGCTTGCTTAATTGTGCTAGGTCAATTGGAAGACGCCGAAACTATGCTTCGGGAAGGCCTTGAATGCGGTGATGAAAAAATGGACTTTCATGTTTACTCAAACTTAGCGTTTGTGTTGATGCATACTAAACGCCTGACAGAAGCTAGAGAGTTAATGGATACAGCGATGGAATCTGCCCCTGAAGACGCCGCAACGTATATTAATGCATCTTCTGTTTACGGTGAAATGGGTCAAAAGGAGCGTGCCCTTGAGCTTGCCGAAAAAGCCGTAGAGCTTGCCCCAGAACATCCCTTGGCCATGCAAAATCTAGAACTTAAACGTGTCCAAGCTGGTCTTTCGCCAAGAGAACCATAGAATCAAGCCTGATAAACCTTCAACGTCTGCTTGACGATCAGCCGCACATCAAATTCATTCTCCGCCTTTTCGCGGCTTTTGGCGCCCATGGCTGTTAATCGTCCCTGATCTTTCAGCAAATAGATAATTGCATCTGCCGTCGCCTGCGCATCACGGACATTAACCAATAAACCATTCTCGCCATGGTCCACGGCCTCCCGGCATCCGGGGTGATCGGTCGTAATGATTGGCTTCGCCATCGCCGCCGCTTCCAGCAAGACTTTGGGTATGCCCTCACGGTAATAAGACGGGTAGACAACCATATCCGCCCGCGCCAATAAATCCGGCATGTCAGAAACCTTGCCCAACCATTCCACCGCGCCATCGGCAACCATAGCCTGCATTTCATCTTCTGAAATCGCCAGCGGATTATTCGCCGTCACACCTCCCGCAATTTGAAACTTTGCCTGAAAACCTTGATCCCTCAATATACGCGCGGCCTCAACAAACACCGCCACGCCCTTGTCATGCACCAAACGCGTTGGCATCACAATCAAAGGCACATCATGCCGCGCCAGTTTCTTTGGCGAAAACTGCCGGATATCAACGCCCGACCCGCGAATAAGATGGCATTGATCCTCTCTCGCAAACCCGCTTTTAATCATCAAACGCTGATCATCCGGGTTTTGAAAAATCAGCTGAACGCGTTTGTATTTCAGTGCAGCCTTCAATAACGGCCCAATCAAAAACCTCAAAATCTTAGGTTTCAAACCCGTATCGGAAAATAAATACCCCAACCCGGCAATTGTATGCACAACCCGGACATCCCTATGAAACCGCGCCGCAAGCCCTGCAATAAACGCATATTTAAGGGTAATCGCATGAACCACATCCGGCTTTTCAGCTTTCAAATACTGATGCACAGCGGCAATGATCTGCAAAAGCCGAAACGGCCCAAAACCCTCATCCGAGGCAGGAAGCTCCAACCCCTTGAAATGATGTTCCGCCAGCTTTGTGTCATCCCCCGCGCCTGTTACCGCAACGGCAACGTCCCAGCCCTCCTTTTGCGCCCCAACAGCAAGCGGCAAGCGATGTGACCAGAACCAATCGATGTGATTAATCACGTAGAGGAGTTTTTGCGTCATACGCTATGCGGCCTTTTGCGTCTGTTCATCATCCCGGGCATTTGGTAAGGCTGGAAATTCAACCTCAATCATCTCACGCAGCCCATCGCGAAGGCTGTAGGGCGCTTTAAACCCTGTATCACGCAGCCTTTCTGCGCTGACAATCGTATCGGCGCAAAATTTACGCACGCGGATGGCGCTAATGGGAAACGTTTTTCCCGTTAACCGCGCCGCCAGATCAAACGTCATCCCGCCCATAAGACCAAACGCGTAAGGAACCTTTGGCCCCAAGCCATTCAATCCCATCGCCGCGCGGATGTCCCGCACCATATCGCGCATATTCAAATCCGGCTTGTCAGCGTAATTATAGAGATGCATACCGTGTTTCGCAGCAGAGCAATGCGCCAAAAACGCCGCAACATTACCCACATAGGCAACGGATTTATGGTTTTTGCCACGGCCCACCATCACAAACTTGCCGCGCGCAATTTGATTCATCAAGGTATAGATGTTGCCGCGATTTCGCGGTCCAAACGTCGCCACAAGACGCACATTCGTAAAGCTTCGTCCTTCATATCCCTTGGCCCAGTCCTCAAAGACTTTTTCAGCCTGTAGCTTTGATGTCCCGTAATCATTGAACGGCGCGGGCGGATCGGTCTCCTTCGCCCCTGTTTTGGCATCGGCTGGAACCAAAGGATAAACCGCAACGCTACTGGTGAAGATAATTTTTTGAATATCATTGGCCTCGGCCGCCTTCACGATATTTTCCGCGCCGCCAACATTCACATCATAATATTTTTGAATGGGACGAACATCATCGCGGTGCTCCGCCGCCAGATGATAAATAACATCTTTGCCCTTCAGGGCCTTCGTCATCGTGTCCAGATCCGTGACATCGGCGATCACACTGCGGTCCGGAAAATCCTCGGACTTCTCAATATCCAGCAGTGTGACATCATAGCCCTCATCGATGAGCAGCTTCGCGAGATTGGTTCCAATAAACCCGGCACCGCCGGTAATTGCGATTTTCATGATGATATTCCCCTTTGATTCACTTTAGAAAATCAGCTTCGCCGATACAACCAACAAAAACACGCCTAAAATACGACGGAACCAAATTTCAGGCACACGGTGAAAAACATGGTTGCCAACATAAATCCCTGCCGCCATAGCTGGCAACGAAATCAGGGTGTAAAAAATCAGCTCCCGGGACACCATGCCAT
>CAYGQP010000230.1:0-3454 GCA_964352115.1 uncultured Micavibrio sp.
TTCTTGAAGCGCGCCGCTCTGAATATCCGCACGCAGCTGATCAAACATCGTCGGGCTAATCTCATTACTGGCCACCATACCGCTTAAAAATTGATCAATCGTGCTCATGTGAATGGTATCAAGACCCGCACGCAGGCCATCAATTTTCCTGAGAATGTCATCCCGCGTCAAACCCTCCTGATCCATTTCCATGGTGTGGTGGTCGGTTTGGTCTTGTTCGGATTGCCTTTGCTGGTCGTTATTTTGTTCATTGATTGCTTCGAGAGGTTTTTGTTCTCTTGCTGCTAAAACGTTCGCGGCTGAAGAGTGGACAATGCGTTCAGAAGACGGAAGCTCTTGCTGTTTAAAAAGAGAAAATTCACGCTTCGTAAAATCAAGGTCTTCTTCAGAACTGTAACGCTCAAGAAGCGTATCAATATCTTCCCTCAGGATATAAATCGTTTCATTGCGCTCATTTAATCTTGAAACATAGCCAAGTTTTTCAAACATCTCTTGGTCGGTTAATTCACGGCCAGCTTCTTCTTCAAATTGCGCCCGTCTGGATGAAATCGTTCTACGCACTTCATCATAGTCTTGAGCAACAGCGTTGAATTCTGCACTAAGTCTTTCTATTTTTTCCATGGCACAAACTTGAAGCGCGTCGCATAAAATTACGGCATCATCTATTGTTGAAATACTGGCTATGGGTTGCCCTGTAAGTTTACGATGATTGTATTGATCCAGAATTTCTCGCGCTTCGGGCGAAAGCTCCGAATCAATATCGATCAATTCCTGAAATTGCACATTTGCAAAATCACGACCTTTCAATGTGAAGTTTGCAGGAATTTCCGGGAGGTCACCATTGGTTGGAAAGGCTCTGGATTGTAACTCAACAATTTTGTCGAAATCCTCAGGCAATTTATAACGATCTCGTTCAGGTTGCCCTGTATCATCAAGGATAAGTTTACCGTTATCATCAAATTTTAGGCAGTAAAACCCATCGTTGTCCATGTATACAAGGCGGCCTTCATCGTGTAGAGGCTTATCCATATATTTTGAAAAACTTTTTTCATAGTCGTCAGTAATCACGTGATCAGCGAATTGGTCCTTTAAATATTCAGCATGTGTTTTATGGCCCTCATAGCGCTGTAGAAGCTCAGAAACGGCTGTTGTTTGTGCCACAACGCTATCCAGCATAATGATTTGTTTTTTGATTCCCTTCATTTGTTCGGCGTACTCACCGAGCAAATCTTCAAGGTCGGCGATGTCATTCATGATGATCTGAAGTTGCAATGACGTTGTTCTGGACGCTTCAGATCGCCTTGCTTCGGGTGTTTTTCCGTTTGAATACCTATGACCGGATCGACTTGTTCCAACGTTAGATGATCCACTCTGAGACCCAAAAAGCTCTTCATCTCTGGTTTTAATGCTGAGCGCGATTTCAATTTCAGATGCGCTCTCAAGTGGCCATGTATCAAACTCTAAATCGAATCTTTCTTGAGTGAAGTCTGGTGTGTTATCAGGAGAAGTATGCGTAGGGATACCTGAGGCGTTTTCCTCGAATTCTAAATTGGCGATATCTGGATCGGCTCGACCCTCTGCCATTTTACACCTCTATTTTCTCTGTTTCCCGCTTATACCCTTAGTTTTTTGTGGGGCGCGGCTTTATATAGAAAATAATGGATAAAACTTTATATTTGGTTAACGGATCATTAAATCTTTGAAGAAAAACAAAGGTTTTTGTTTGAAATCAGTGACTTATGGGGGTGTCAAAGGGGGCTATTTTTTTACCCTTACATAGGGGGTGGCCCAGCAACGGCAGGGGCTTCTGGCGCAACGACCGGTGTTGATTCTGTTGATTCTTCAGGTTTGGTCGATCCTGAAACGCCCTCTAAATTCTCTTGGAACTCCGTCTTCGGGGAGCTGTTTGTAGAGCCCATCAAATCCTGTTCTGTCGGTGCGGGAGGTCCGACGAACTCTTCAGTGGCCTCCAAAGCCTCATCAACGGTTGTAATGGCCTCCTCAAGAGCGCTCTTTTCATCTTGCATGGCACGTTTTTCTACTGGGTCTAAGCTAAGTCTTCCTGATTGAAGCTCCATTTTGGACCCTAATTCAACCATGCGCGCTTCCATCTCAACCATGCGGGTTTCGAGAACACCCCTTTTTCCTAAAAGCTCCTCTACTTTACTTTGATCAGACTCAATTAACTCAAGAACCCGATCTTCATCAGATAAATCATTTTCGTAAATACCGTCATCTCGCAAGCCTTGCTGAAGAACAGTAACCTGCGTGGTTAAGAGGCCTTGCTGTTCGTTGAGTTGCTCCATGCGCCCTTGCAAGCCTCTAAATTGATTGCTAAGTGCTTCAATGCGCTCTTGCGCTGCGACTCTTTCATTTTCATCTTCAATACCCTCTAATTTTTCGCGCTCGAGGTCCAGATATTTTTGAATGGTTTCAATTTGCTCTCTAAGTTCCTGTATGTCTGATTCTGATGCGCCCTGTCTGCGCAGGATATCGGCGTATTCAGTGAGGTTGGCCATGCGATCAAGAAGGCGGTCAATCTGTCGGTCAATATTTTGAATTTGCTCTACGATATCACTATAGTCACCTTCTAACTGATCTAGGGCAGCATCGGTCATGTCTTCCATGAAATCGTCAAGGTCTCTCTCGCGTTTGCGTTTTTCTTCCTTTGTACGATTGGCAATTTCAGTATTGTTTTGCTGATCAGCTTCGCTGGCCCGGTTAAAAGCCAGAACATGAGGGCTAATGCCATTCAAGCTACCAGCCTCTTCTTTAAGGACCAATGTATTATAATTAAGCGGTTCTGCTACCACGTTTACCCTCTATTTATCGCCAGACTGAATTAATAATAATCTTTAAATCTTTACATTTTCTAAATACGTCGGGTTTTTGTTCAAAAATATGTTGTATTTTGGCGTATGTAGCCTTGCCAAGGCGGGCGAACACGTTTAATTCTTAAGGCATCAAATTTCGAAGCTGACAATTGTTAAGCAAACAGACAAGAGAGCATAAAACGATGAATATTCATGAATACCAGGCCAAAGAACTCCTTAAAAAATACGACGTAGCCGTGCCCGATGGCATTCCCGCCATGAGCGTTGATGAGGCCGTGAAGGCTGCTGAAGAGCTGAAAAATAATGGCACAACATTGTTTGTCGTTAAGGCACAGATCCATGCGGGTGGCCGAGGAGCGGGTCACTTCAAAAACAACCCGGAAGGCAAGGGCGGTGTTCGCCTATGCAAGACCGTTGATGAGGTTCGTGATGCCGCTGAAGCCATGATGAATCAGGTTCTGGTCACCAAGCAAACCGGGCCGGAAGGCAAGGAAGTACAGCGCTTGTATGTCACGGATGGCGTCGACATTGAAAAGGAATACTACTGCTCAGTTCTTCTTGATCGCTCAACCAGCAAGATCACATTTATGGTCTCAACCGAGGGCGGCATGGACATTGAG
>CAYGQP010000231.1:0-3453 GCA_964352115.1 uncultured Micavibrio sp.
AATGTTGCTGCGGAACTGCAAACCAACGGCGCAAAACCTGAAAGCGTTGTGGCACTGCATCTGGAAAAATCAGCGGAGTATGTGGCCGGTGTGCTGGGCTGTTGGTATGCGGGTGCAGCCTTTATGCCTTTGGACCCGAACTTACCGGAAGAGCGCCGGGATTTTATCTTATCGGATTCAGGCGCAAAATTGGTGCTCTCACGTTCCGGTCATGCTGTGGATTTATCCAGTGATGAGCGGTGCGTTATGACGATTGAAACGATTGCTGCAGATGACACAATTTCAATGATGCAGCATGATCGTGACATTCAAGCGCTGGCTTATTTGATTTATACCTCTGGTTCAACGGGCACACCCAAAGGGGTTGAAGTGACCCATAGCGGTTTGGTTCCGATGTTAGAGGCCCAAATTGAAGCCTTTGAATTAGATGCGGATAGCCGTTCTTTATTCTATCTATCAACCAATTTTGATGCGTCCGTTTCTGATATGGGCACGGCGCTTTTATCGGGTGCTGCGCTTTGCATTGAAACGGCCAAGCCTCAGGATATTGCGGCTAATTTAAGAGATATCGTTGAAAGCCGCGGCATTACCTATATGGACATTCCGCCATCGCTTTTGCGGATTATGGATGTTGATGCCATGCCGGATTATCTGAACGCGATCACAATCGGCGGCGAGGCTTTAGAGCCAGCCATCGCAAGGCAATGGGCTAATCGTTTTAAGCTGATCAATGTTTATGGCCCAACCGAAGCCACGATCTGCACATCCATGGTGGTGTGTGATCCTGAGCATTGGGACATTCCAACGATTGGAAAGCCATTGCCGGGCGTGTCTTATAGAGTCGTAAATGCCGATATGACAGATGCTACGGTGGGTGAGAGCGGCGAGCTTTTAATCGGCGGGCCGTATTTAGCACGCGGTTATCATGGTCGGGATGATTTAAACGCTTCAAAATTTATTACCCTTGAGGGTGAGCGATATTACCGTTCTGGTGACAAAGTCAAAGTCGGGCTAGATCAGGAACATATTTTTGAAGGACGCATAGATCGTCAAGTCAAAATTAGAGGCCAGCTGGTTGAATTGGAAGAGGTTGAAGCCGCCATTTTGCAAGATCCCAATATTGCGCAAGCTGGCGTGATCAAACGCTCAATGGGATCCGCCGGATCAGACCGGCAAAGCTTGGTTGGGTTTGTAACGCCGAAGAATGCGGAGAGCTCTAAGTTTGATATTTCAGATATACGCGCCCGCCTTCAGGCTAGCTTATCGCCATGGATGATCCCGTCGCATATAGAACTATTGGATGAGATGCCCTTAACAGCGACGGGCAAAATTAATTTTACTGCTTTAGCAGATCGCCCGATTGATATTGCAGGCCAAAGTGAGATAAGAGCTATTAGCGTTTTAGAAGCGCAGATTCTGGATATTTGGAAACGAGTTTTGGACAATCCCGATATTGGCCCGGATGATAATTATCATGACATCGGTGGAGACTCGCTGGCGCTGGTTGAAATTTCAATGGCAGCTGAAGTTGAAGGGCTATCGATTACACCCAATTTGGTTTACTCCAATCCAACGGTTTCAAGCCTTGCACAATGGCTAGAAGATCATCCTGATCCATCAAATGATCAAAGCGCAAATGCTGCGATTTCGGCGGATATTTTGCGGGACAATGTGGCCTTTGATGATGATTGGAAATCCTTGATTGATCAGGCCTATGATTTGCCAAAAGCAGATGATGCCATGAAAGATATTTTCTTAACAGGCGCAACTGGCTTTTTGGCGTCGCGTTTAATGCACGAAATTTTGAGCCATAATCCAGATGTTAAAATTCATGCGCTTGTGCGGGCTTCGGATCCTGAGGCTGGATTAAAGCGCATCGAAAAAGCCCTAGGAACGCATAATTTTACATTAAGCGATGATATGAAACGCCGCATTATTCCAGTCTGCGGTGATTTAACAAAACCGCAAATGGGTTTAGACGATGATCAATGGCAGAATTTGGCAGAACAGACAGATACCGTCATACACAGCGGCGCGATCGTCAACATGACAGGGCCTTATGAGGCTTTGGAAGCCGCTAATATTAATGGTACCAAAGAAGCCACAAAACTCGCCTTAACCGGCACACGTAAGCGGTTTCATTATGTTTCGACCTTATCGGTTTTTGTTTCAACCGATCAAAACCAGGGTGATGTGCTGGAAAGTGACCGGCTTGATCAAACACAAACCGTTTATGGCGGGTATGGTCAGACCAAATGGGCTGCAGAATATTTTGTCCAACAAATTCCGCCAGATTTATGTGACATCTCCATTCATCGTTTGGGCCTAATCACAGGCGACACCTTAACGGGGCAATGCTCACCGCGTGATTTTTTGCATATGTTTATCAATGGCGTGAAAGATTTGAGCGCTGTGCCCGATGGCGATGCCAGCGCTATCGAAGTTGATGCAACGCCCGTTGATTATTGTGCAGAGGCCATGCGCCATATTATTTTGAATGAAGCGCGAACCCCTGATGCAGGCCATAATGTCTTTCACATCGCCAATACAAGAGGTTTTTCATTAGACCAGATTTTGAACGGCATACGTTGGCGCGGTAATCAGATTGATACGCTGTCACCTGAGACATGGCGCGAAAAAATGGAAGGCATGCGCCGCATCGGTTTTACGCCTGAGGAGTCTGCGGCCTATTTTGCGATGGTGCGCATGTTACCGGACGAGCAAGTCTTAGGCCGTCATACAGCCATGGATTTGTTCCAAGCCACAGGTGTCAGCTTTAATCAAAGAAATACCCAAGCGGCCTTGGCGGGCAGCCGCATTATTTTGCCGCCGCCAAACAATGACTTGCTCGATACATATCTTGATGCGATTACAGGCCAAAAGAAAGAAATATCCAGGAGAGGAACTATGCATAATTTCGGATCAAAAACAGGTCTTGTTTTGGGAAAATTTTTACCGCCGCATAAGGGTCATCAATATTTGATTGATTTTGCCTGCCGCTATCCGGGCATTGGCAAATTATATGTGATCGTCGACCGCACAGAAAATGAGCCAATCCCGCAATCGCTTCGGGTGCAATGGATACAATCAATGTTTCCAGATGTGACCGTTTTGCCCTTAGGAGATTTTAATTGGCAAAGTCCGGAAGAAGCCCCAAGCCCCGAAGCGTTTTGGTCGCAATGGGAGCGCAGTTTAAAATCTGCTCTACCGGAAGATATTGATTATTGCTTTAATTCGGAGAACTATGGCTGGAAGTTAGCAGAAGTGCTTGGCGCAACACATGTGCCTGTTGACCGGGGGCGTGATAATTTCCCGATTAGCGGAACCGATGTGCGTAAAGACCCATTTGCACATTGGGATTTTATCCCGCGCGAAGTGCGCCCCTATTTTACAAAAAAGGTGGCCATTGTTGGCGCGGAATATTGAGGGTAGAGGGAAAAAAATAAAATCTTG
>CAYGQP010000232.1:0-3451 GCA_964352115.1 uncultured Micavibrio sp.
GCCATGGCATTTCATCAGAAATTACATGCGAGCAGCAAATCAAAAGCTATAAATCCGAAGTGCGGGCACATTGGAATGATTGCCGGAAAGAACGCCGTAGTGAAGGTCTGGGCCCCAATCGTAAATTGGCTTAAAAAGCAAACGTGATAAGGGTAGAGCCCTCGCAAAACCCCTTGCAATGATCTCCATGACTGATATGGTGCGACATGAAAAAACACATGCCCATAACGGAGTGAAAACATGAACAAAGACGACCTCTCAAATGACCCTGTGGTTATTGTTTCAGCAAAAAGGACGGCGATCGGAAACTTAGGCGGAGCGCTAAGCAGCACGCCCGCCCACGTATTAGGGCAGCATATCATAAGCAGCGTTCTTGAGGATGCGAATGTGAAAGCCGCGGATGTGGATGAGGTCATCATGGGGCAGGTCCTTACGGCAGGGGTAGGGCAAAACCCGGCAAGGCAGGCAGCGATTGCTGCAGGCATTCCGCAGGAAAAAACGGCGTACACGATAAACCAGGTCTGTGGTTCGGGTCTTCGCACAATCGCATTGGGTATGCAGGCCATCGCCAATGATGATGCATCAATCATTGTTGCGGGCGGGCAAGAGAACATGAGCATGTCGCCACATTGTGTCAACATCAGAGACGGCGTGAAGTTTGGCAATACGGAAATGGTCGATACGATGATTAAGGACGGTTTGTGGGATGCATTTAATGATTACCACATGGGTATAACGGCCGAAAACATTGCTGAGAAATATCAGATTACACGCGCAGATCAGGATGGCTTTGCCGTCAAGTCACAAAACAGAGCCGAAGCCGCGATCAACGATGGCCGGTTTAAAGCGGAAATCGTACCCTTCACAATCGCGAACAGAAAAGGCGATATCATTTTTGATATGGATGAATTCCCAAGAGCGGGCGCAACTGAGGAGAGTCTGAACAAATTGAGGCCTGCATTTAAGAAAGATGGCACTGTAACGGCTGGAAATGCGTCCGGCATTAACGACGGCGCAGCAGCTGTTATTTTAATGCGCAAAAGCGAAGCTGAAAAGCGCGGTTTACCCGTACTGGCGAAAATAAAATCCTGGGCGACAGCCGGCGTTTCGCCTGAGGTTATGGGGACCGGTCCTATACCGGCATCGACCAAAGCGCTAAATAAAGCGGGGTGGAGCGTATCAGATCTTGATCTCATTGAATCGAATGAGGCCTTTGCTGCACAGGCATGCTGTGTGATGAAGGAAATGGGCTTTGATCCTGAAAAGACCAATGTAAACGGTGGGGCAATTGCTCTAGGGCATCCAATTGGTGCGTCCGGTACGCGCGTTTTGGTAACATTGCTGCACGAGATGGCGCGTAGAGACGTTCAAAAAGGCCTTGCTACACTCTGTATTGGCGGGGGTATGGGGATTGCAATGTGCGTAGAGCGCGATCAGGAATTAAATTTGAAAACAGTAGCTTAAAACGGAGAAATACGAGAAATGAATACAAATGTTGCAATTGTCACCGGTGGAACGCGTGGTATTGGCCTTGAGATATCCAAGGCGTTAGCACAAAAAAACTTTAAGGTTGCAGCCATATACCACGGCAATGAAGCCGCCGCGAAAGCCTTTAAGCAGGAGACAGGGGGCGAAGCAATTAAGGCTGATATTGCGAGCCTAAAAGCCTGCGAAGATGCTGTTAAAAAAATTGAAAAGAAGTTGGGCGCGGTTGAGGTGCTTGTCAATAACGCGGGCATCACCCGTGACTCGATGATGCACAAAATGCCAGAAGCGAGCTGGCATGATGTAATGAACACCAATCTTAATTCGTGCTTTAATATGTGTTATGCCGTCATTAGACAGATGCGCGATCAAAACTATGGGCGCATCATTAATATCAGCTCAATTAATGGGCAAAAGGGCCAGATGGGGCAAACCAATTATGCTGCAGCAAAAGCGGGCATGATTGGCTTTACAAAATCTCTTGCTTTGGAGAGCGCACGAAAATCAATTACGGTCAACGCTATTTGTCCGGGATACATCAAAACGGAGATGACAGACGCGATGGATTCAGCTGTTCTTGAGAGCATTGTAAAACAGATCCCCGTCGGGCGCATGGGCAAGCCATCAGAAATAGCAGCGATTGTTGCGTTTTTGACATCAAAAGAAGCCTCATTTATCACAGGCGCAACAATATCCGCCAATGGCGGACAATATATGGTCTAACGAGCATAACGATCAAAAGAGGCGACGAATGTCTAAAAATTTAGTACTTGAGCGCAGAAGTGTAAGCGAAGGCGGACTTATTGTTCGTCAGGGGGATGATGGCAAGGCCGCCTATCTCATTCAATCCGGAGTTGTGCGTGTTTACACGGAATCCGCAGGAAAGAAAACAGAACTCGCCAAGCTATACCCGGGGGATATTTTCGGCGAAATGACTCTGGTGTCCGAGGATAAGCGTTCAGCTAGTGTTGAGGCGGTTGAAAAAACAACACTTATCGTTATTGAGCGTGATGTTTTTGAAAAAAAGCTGGAAAACAGCGACCCCACGATACGGGCCATGTTAAAGATGTTGATGGAGCGCCTTTTAAAATCTAACCAATCTAGTGCTGGCAAACAATCAAGCATAGAAACCCTGGATCAGGATGTAGAAAGTATATACCAAGCAGCACTTTTAAGCCTGCCACGCAATCGTCAACGAACATTCGAAAACGCAATACATCCTAAAATTGAGGAGCTCTCCTCCGCTATTCAATCGTTTAAAGGTCGGTATGAAGACGATCTTTAAGCTTAAAGAAAAGGTCATTTCATGAAACGTATTTTCATTATCATTCCAGTTATATTTGTTGTCTTAATCGGAGGCGCGCTGTTTGCCCCTAAATTTATCGACTGGAGCGCATACAAGGACCAGGCCGAAAGCCAGATCCAAAAACTTTCTGGTTATGACGTTGAAATTGCCGGAGATGTAGGCCTTTCAGTTTTGCCTAGGCCCTATGTTTACCTTAGTGATGTACGTATATTACCGCAAAACGGCTTCAAGAAAAATTTGTTAACGCTTAAAACACTCAACGTAAATTTAGCCTTGCTGCCGCTGCTTTCAGGCGAAATTAAGGTGCAATCAGTTTCGTTGGACACGCCCGTTATTTATCTCGAAACAAATGAAACAAATGGCCAAAACTGGATGACATCGGAAATCAAAGCCATTATGGACGGCAAAAACGATGAAACCGCAGCAGCGTCCGGAAAAACGCCTGCAATCTCGGTGGATGAGATAGAAATCTCAGGTGGTCAGCTCACATATCATGATGCCATAAAGGATGAAGCCCAGGTTATTGAAAATATTAATCTGGAGGTGGATGCCGACAGCTTAATGGGCCCCTATAATGTGGACGGCGAGGTTACTTATAAAAAGAATACGGTTGAATTTCAGGCAAAGACTGAGGAATTTCTTCCCGAAAATAAGGAAATC
>CAYGQP010000233.1:0-3440 GCA_964352115.1 uncultured Micavibrio sp.
CCCTCATACACACCGTGTTTTAGATGCTCTTGGTTTTGCACCGCTTGAAATAGACAGAATCTTTGGTCAGGCATGTTTTGGTGTCGAAAATGCTGTTGAAATTGGACTTCAGAAAAAAGATCCGGGCCATTTTCAGGCTATGATGGATTACATGGAAATCAATGTTTCACCTGATCGCGTTGCATTGTTTGATGATAAGCTCGCACATATTGATGTTGCAATTTCTGAAGGATTAAGAGGCGTGTGGGTCAAAAGCACAGATTTTCTTATTCCTGCTCTCCCGAAAGATGTTGAAACAGCGCGGGAACATGGTGCGTATTGTGTTAACAACTTAGGTCGTTCATTGGCAGATTTTGTCGAAGCTCATCCTGGGGTCAGATAGTTTAATAAAATTTAGTAAACCACCGGATACTGGCGATGGACGGCGTTGATGTCGTCGATGACGTCCTGATGCAGATCAATCTTTATTGAATCGATGTTGGTTTTCAGTTGATCCATTGTTGTGGCGCCGATGATGTTGGCCGGGCCGAAGTTTTGGCGGCTCACAAAGGCCAGCGCCATTTGGCAGACATCCAGCCCATGTTTTTCAGCCACAGCGATATATTCGCGAACGGCTGCGTTACAGAGATCCGTATCCCGACGCTCCTTGCCCGGGGTGATGGTCAGGCGCGCGCCTTCGGGGCGTTTGCCGTCCAGATATTTGCCGCTGATGATGCCCCGTGCCAAAGGCGACCAAGCCAGAAGGCCACAATCCTCCGCTAAGGCGATTTCCTGAAGGTCTGTTTCAAAACGGCGTTCCAGAAGGGAATATTCGTTTTGAATGGACTGCACGCGCGGCAAATTGTGTTTTTCCGCCAGTTCCAGATATTTCATCGTGCCCCATGCGGTTTCGTTGGACAGCCCGAAATGGCGGATTTTTCCATCCTTCACGAGGTCTTGCATGGTTTGCAGGACTTCGAGGAAGTTTTCTTCCTCTGCCTCTGCGTCAAAATTCGGTGCGTAGCCCCAATGTTGCTGGAAATGGTATGAACCGCGATTGGGCCAATGGAGTTGATAGAGATCGATGTAATAGCATTGCAGGCGCGTGAGAGAGGCTTCCACGGCCTCAATGATGTTCTTGCGATCGATTTTGGATTTACCGCCGCGGACCCAGCCCAGCCCCGGTCCAGCGATTTTTGAGGCCAAGACCACGTCATGCCGCCTTCCCGTTTTGGCGAACCAAGTGCCGATGATTTCCTCTGTCCGGCCATAGGTCTCAGCCGTGGGTGGGACGGCATACATTTCGGCTGTATCCCAAAAATTTACGCCCTCATTCAGTGCGTAGTCCATTTGCTCATGGCCTTCGCTTTCTGTGTTTTGCATGCCCCATGTCATGGTGCCAAGGCAGATAACACTGACCTGAAGTTCTGTTTTTCCCAGTTTTCTGTAGTCCATGTCGAGCATCGAAATTTCCCTATCGGTTATCATAGATTTACGGTGATTAATTTAGAAGAGCGGCCTGCGGAAGAGGTGCGTATCAAATTTCAATTCGCTGATGCGTGTTGGCAGAGGCCACGGCAATGTCAGATCAAGATCCGCGTTGATGAGATAAGGCAGGGCGGCCTTGTTAAACAGCCTGACCTTGTCGGCATCGACTTCCCAACGGTCACGGTTATCATCGGTTATTGTGACGCTGCTGATGGCGACGCTTTCAAGAACATAGGGCAGCGTTTCATCGGGGCCGTAAATGCATTCAATTTGTTGAATCTTGTATTGTCCGAATCCGTCGATATGCGAAAACCAAATGCGCACCTTGTTGCCGCCCCGTGTCACGGATTCGTTGAGGCGGAGCGTTGATGGATATTCAACGTTGAGTTCAAGGAATGTTTTGCAGATCGCAAAGGTTTGGTGCCCCTGATACGGGATAAAAAGGCGGCTGAATAAATAACCGAGCACAACGATAACGGCCAGAATGCTGCCGTATTTAATTTGTTTTTTACGCTTAAGCTGTTTTTCCTCGCTGATTTTGCCCTGATCTATGGCGGACGTATCGTCCTCGTTGGCGTCTTGCAGTTCTTCTTCGGACAGATCAATGTCTTCCTCAATGATATTATCAAGCTTCTGCTTCACCTGTTTGCGAGCAGATTCTGAGGGGCCTGTCGGGCGTCTTGGTCTATTTTGTTTGTCGGTCATGTAACTTTTATGCGGCCGGTATCTTCTTCTTTGCGCGCCTTCTTACTGGCTTCAATCATTTCATCGACAACCTCTTCGATAATTGCGCTAATCATTGCCCCGCGGGACTCTCCGCTTTCACTTCGCGCTAAAACGCGGCGGCGGATTTCGCTGCGGGCGCTTCCACCGGGATAGGTTGAGGCAAGCATTTGCCGCGCGCGGCTGGCGCCCAGTTTGTCATATAAGCGGTTTCGTATGGCAACGTCTTCTGCTGACGTAGAGAGTGCCCAGAGTTCGATTGGGCCAAGCGTGTTATAGAGATGCTGTTCGTATCGTCCGTCCGTGGTCCCCAAAACAAACAAGCACGGCGCGCCAATTGATTTTGGTCCGGTCAGTTTGTGGCGAATAACATCACGCGCTGTTTGGGAAAGGCCAAAGCGTTGTTGAATGTTATCAACCGCCTTGTCAGAAATGGCTGTCCCCAGAACCCAAACGCCGGTCGCGAGGTCGATCATGTCCTGGCTGAAGTCATCAAGAAGCTGGGACGTTAGAACGATCTGTACGCCACGTTTACGGCCTTCGCGCACGTCACGGATAACTTGTGCACGTACGGATGGTGAACTACTGGTACGGTGGAATTCGTCGTAACACAGACGCTTAGGGCTCTCGCCGAGCTGTTGCAGGCGTAATTCGTGATAGGGCTTGTATTTATCAGGAATATTGATCAGGGCTTCCTTGCCCATCCACCAGCTGCGGACCAGCGCATGACGCGCTAACATATACATGATGGCGGTTTGACGATCTGCGGTTTCGTCGCCTTGTGGCGAGACGTCCATAAGGTCAACCGAGCAGACCCGTGCATCGGCAATTTCGAACTGCGTTACTGAGGACAGGATGGGATATTCGCGAATCGAGGAGGTAATCATGCGCTCAAAGGCGTTAATGACACTTTCCGGGCTGAAGCCAACGGAGGTTTCCTCAAGCAGGGAACGGATTTGCGGCCTGCGTGATGCGGTGATGGAATCGCTTAAGGTTGGAACGGCGTGACGCTGGGCGATATTGGCAATGTGGTATTGCTCAAGCTCATACATTTTATCGACGATGTCCCACCAGTATGGATCGCTGGGCAGGTGTACGTTAAATTTCTGCAGGGCCTCATCAACGGCTGGTTCAAGTTTCGGCAGGTATGGCCGGGCTTCGGCGCTGGCGGCACTATCATCACGCCAACGGTAAATTTCAACGACAACAAGCCCCTCGAGCTACTGCATGCCGACATATGGCTAAACAAA
>CAYGQP010000234.1:0-3400 GCA_964352115.1 uncultured Micavibrio sp.
TGCTTTTTCCAGCGCTAAACGTAGCGCAAGATCCTTTGGTGATTCATCCTTAAGCTCGGACTCATCGATATCTGCAGGGATAATCTGGTCTGGAATAATATTGATTTGCTTGAGAAGGTCTTGGCGGCGCGGGGATGCGCTGGCCAGTATCAGTTTATTTTTCACGGAAAATAATGCGGCCCTTGGACAAATCATAAGGGGTCATCTCAACCACCACAGAATCGTTTTGAAGAACGCGAATGCGGTTCTTGCGCATTTTTCCAGCCGTATGCGCCAGGATTTCGTGGTCATTCTCAAGCTTCACACGGAACATTGCGTTCGGTAAAACTTCTGTAACAACGCCTTTAAGTTCAATAAGATCTTCTTTAGCCATAGAAAAAGGTTATATGAAAGCTTTTGCAAAAAAGCAAGCGTCTTAAGGTCAAATACACACTCTCTGTGTATTTTATTCAGCGCTGGATATGCGGCATATGCGCGTGCAAAACACAAATCAGCGTGAACAGGCGCCGCGCCGTATCAAAATCCATCTCGATCTTACCCTCCAGCCTATCCATCAATAGCTGCGCACCCTCGTTGTGCAGACCGCGGCGGCCCATGTCGATGGCCTCAATGCGCGACGGTTTCCCCTCACGCATCGCCTCGTCATAGCTTCGGACAATCATGAAGTAATCCTTGATGAGCCTGCGATAGGGCTTGAGCGCCAGAACCAGAATCGGCAGATCCTTTTGCGCTGCGTTTTGAATGCGAAATAACAGCCGGCCCTCCTCAACGGACAGCTTGATACTATATGGCCCGTTGTCATCATTTTCTGGTTTGAACTGGCTGTCATGCTTCAGATCTTTAAGCGCAATTTCGCGGTCGCGCTGGATTAACCCCGCATCATTCTGATCGTCATTCACAATCAGCTCAATGTGGTTAATGCGCATCGGGCTCACGATACAGCCTTCTGGAATTCATTAATCCACGCCCCCAGCGCCTGAGAGTTGGTTTTCAATGCTGCGCGGTTGACGATCAGCTTCGATGAAACCTCCATAATTGTCTCAACCTCGGCCAGGCCATTGGCCTTAAGCGTGCTACCAGTGGACACCAGATCAACAATCCGGCGCGCAAGACCAAGCGCGGGCGCGATTTCCATGGCACCGTTCAGCTTGATGCACTCTGTTTGCACGCCGCGCCGGGCGAAATGTCGTGCTGTTAGCCCCGGATATTTCGTGGCAATGCGGATATGGCTCCACTGCGTTGGATCTTCTCTTGCGGCCTCGTCTGCGGGCATCGCAACGGACAACCGGCAATGTCCAATGTTCAAATCCACCGGCGCATAAAGATCGTCGTAATCAAATTCCTCTAGCGCATCAGACCCCACAACCCCTAAATCCGCACCGCCATGCGCCACAAATGTTGCAACATCAAATGCGCGAACGCGAATAATATCAAGGGCTTGGTGGTTGGTTTTAAAGCGCAGGGCGCGTGACTTCGGGTCGGTGAACGCGGCTTCCGGCTCGATGCCACAAGCGCGCAGGATAGGCATAAGCTCATCAAGTATACGGCCCTTGGGAACGGCCAGAATAAAGGGATCAGAAGTCATAGAGATCAAATAGCGCGTCTTCGCACATGCAGCAAGAAATTAATTTGCCATGATAAAAGAATATTGCTAAAGGAGCATTATGAAAAAACTAAGTGAGCACTTTTCAAGAAACCTCATGTTCAGGTTACGTGACGAAACGCCTGAAACAATTGTCGAATTCTTGAAACGCGTAAAATTCAACGCGCGTATCTGCAAAGATGAGCATCAGGTCGCAGCATTTGAAGAAACGATGATTGATCTAGCTGACCATGCGTCATACGAGGTTCGCGCTGCTGTTGCTGCTGTCAAACACATTCCGCGTGCGGCGCAGGATAAGCTTTTCAAATATGACGCGCCTTTAGATGACAATATTACAGTCTTTCTAGCAATGGCCCGAAATGAGTATACAGACGGCTGTTACTTAAAGAAGTTGATGGTTTGGGATCACGATGCCATTAGTGAGCCCGCAAGAAGATCCTTTATGAACGATCCTTACGTTTACTGAGTTAAAATAATAGAGAGAAACAATGAAAACGATAACAGTTGATCAAGTGTTGAATACAATTTTTGGTGAGGCGCAAGGCTCAGCTGAAGGCAGGGTCCGCTCAGAAGACCGGATTCCTGTTATACAGCAGACGACCGGAAAAAGCTCAAGAATCCAAAACCCAAAAGGTTTTTTAGCGCGGGCGTTTTCGAAGTTGGGTTTAAATCAGGACGCATCCGTTGATGCGACGGCTGCCCCAGCTTTAAAGACAATGAAACAAGCGACGAGAGATTTGAAGGCATTGGGGCTATCAAAAGAAATTGTTGAGAGCATAAAAGTGAATGTACAAGATGTCTTTTGCGAGATTTATCGACAATCTTTAATATCAACTGCCCTCAACACTAATACAATAATGTTTGCCTCTCTTGAAGGTGAGGATATGAATCGCCCCTTTGGTGTAAAAGTAAGCAATGATGATTTGATAACGGATAAACTGATCGCTGACGTTCGCGCAAAGTTTAAGGATGCTCTTGAAGAGTATTTAAGAGCAAATCCTGATTATCTGAATGTGCCTGAAACACCGTTTGAATACAGAAGATAATTCAAACCTTCTCGATCTTCGCGCCGCAATAGCCGAGTTTTCCGACAAGATCCTCATACCCGCGCTCCAGATGATATATCCGGTTGATGATCGTCTCGCCCTCGGCCACTAGTCCAGCCAGAACGAGCGCAACAGAGGCCCTGAGATCTGTGGCCATCACTTCCGCACCTTTAAGTTTCGAAACGCCGCGCACAATCGCTGAATTTCCGTGAACGGTGATATCTGCGCCCATGCGACACAGCTCGGGCACATGCATAAAGCGATTTTCGAAAATTGTTTCCGTGACCATACCCGCGCCTTCGCAGAATGTCAGCATGGTCATGAACTGCGCCTGAAGATCCGTCGGGAAGCCGGGATAGGGCTCGGTCATGATGTCCGTGCCTTTCAGCTTATCCGTATCGCGCGACACGATGATGTCCTGATCATCCTCTTCAATCACAACGCCCGCCTTTTCCAGCGGTCCAATCAGCGCAGTCAGATGCTCAATGCGCGCATTTTGAAGGCGCAGCTTACCGCCGGTCAGCGCCACGGCAATCATATATGTACCGGTTTCAATACGGTCCGGCACGACGCTGTGGGTCGCACCATGCAGCGTGGGAACACCCTCAATCGTGATCTTAGATGTGCCAAGGCCCGTAATCTTTGCGCCCATCGCAATCAGACATTCACCCAAATCAGTGATCTCAGGTTCGCGCGCGGCATTGACCAGCGTTGTTGTGCCCTCGGCCAGTGTCGCGGCCATCATCAGGTT
>CAYGQP010000235.1:0-3396 GCA_964352115.1 uncultured Micavibrio sp.
ATGAGGCTGGCATTGTGCCCGCTGACATCCCTCCGGATTTAAATCCGCCTGGCGTCCCGCCAACACGAGACCCGATTCCTGTACCCTATATTGGCTTTGCGGGCATTATGCAGGTTAATCCGGCAATTTTGGCTGATAATAGTCTTATTCAACAAGGAACGACGGGCGCAGTCGTAGGCGAAGGCTCAAATGTCGTTATTAGCCGTGTTATTGATAACGTTTTTGGTGATGTGGATTTCCAGATTGCTGAGGGTGCGTTTGACATCAACCTAGTTTCTGGAAACGGAACAACATTGCAGAGCTTCTTGGGTATTTTTTCAGAGAATCGTATCGAGAGCACATCGGATTTAACGGCGTATGCGACTGTCGGCGATATTGTCACGGCCGCTAACGGTTTGCTGGATGATCCTAATGACCAGTTTGAAATTGTATTTGAGGAATCCCGTTTAGGCCTCGGCCCGACGCGCGTTTTGATTGATCTGAGCGATGCTAATCTTGCGGCTGGCGGTGATGCTGCGGCGCAATTACAAAACTATATCACGGCCCAGATTGCAGCAACGCTAACGCCCGCAGAAGCTGCGGCATATAATGCAACGGTCAGTGTGGGGTCAAATGGACAATTGGTGTTTAATACGCAGGCTTCGTTTTCTGTTGATTCAACAACCTTGCCTACGGGTATCGCGCAGGCTGGTTTAACCTTTTTGGGGTTAACGGATAATGCTTCTTCGCCTTATCCGCCGGATGATCCGTATTTTGATATTCAGGTGGGTAATGATGATTCTGTTCGTATCTTTATTGAGCCGGGCGATACGGAAGCAGAGCTTTTAACAAAATTGCAAGCCGTTCCCGGTTTAGCGATTGAAGACTTTACAACCTCTGTTGACGGGGTTTTGAGGCTTCGTCCGGGGAATGATTTTCTTGCGCCTGAATTTGGTGGAAATATCCGCATTACGGCCGGGCCGGGCTTGACCAATGGTGCTGGCGCAAATGCTCTGCCGCCGCCTCTGGGGCCGGGTACAATTCCCGATGGTTTGAACGTGGTTTCTGCGTTGTTCGGTAGTTTTCTTGCCGGGCCTCCGCTGCAGGATCAATCGCCTGTTCAAAGTGTGGGATATCAGTATGAAACATTCCTTGGTAGCGGTGTTTTTGTGCCGTTTCGTGAGGATTTCCTCGGGCCGGGCGTTAATATATCTACGGAAATCATTGGGGCAGACCGTATTGTTGATTTTGGTCAAAAATTGATTACCCAGCAAACGCAGGAATTCAATATCACCAGCAATCGTTTGCAGGATGAGGATACGCTCAGAACTATTCTTCGGGATGAGTTGTTGAATAGTTCGGGTGTGAATTTGGACGAGGAATTGGCGAATTTGATTGTTCGTCAGACATCGTACAATGCCGCGGCGCGGGTTGTTTCGGCGGTGGATGAGTTATTTCAAGAACTGTTAAACGCGGTTAGATAATACGAAAGGTAAAAGACAATGGTTGGCATTTCAACATTAGGGCAAGCTCTATCACAGATTGAGCGGATCAATTCACAGCAAAGGCTATTTGATGACCTTGCCACGCAATTGACAACGGGCAAGAAAACCCAGAGCTTTTCCGGCTTAGGCAATGATGTGCTATTGTCACAGCGGGCTCGCGCGGATTTCACATCACTGGATAATTATATCAGAAACATTGATCGCACGGATACGCGCATCAATTTAACCGTAAATGCTATTAATGAATTTAAAGCGCAAGCAGAAAACTTCTTAGAAGCGCTTGTTGGCTTACCGAGAGAAAGCAATCTTCAGGAGGGCGAGGTTGTGTATTATGACGACCCATTGACCCCGGAAATTGAAAACATACAGGTTGGCACGACATCTACCGAACCATCGACAGAACTTAAAATTGTTCAGGATCTGGCGGATAACTTGTTTGATTTTATGGCTGATCTTTTGAATGTTCGCGATGGTGACCGGTATTTGCTTCATGGTTCTGAAACCCTCACACAGCCATACAATAACAACGGTGTGCTCGACTCCGCTGTCAGTCAGCTGATAGGAAATTGGAGGGTTGCTCCGGGAACGCCTGGGCAAAATACACAGGATTTGATTGCTGATTTGCTGGATGGCGGAAGCTCTACATCTAACCCGAATGCTCTGACAGACACGCTTGTCGGATATTCTGCAGCGCTTAGTCAGGGGACAACACAACCGATTACAACCAGAGTTAGTTCTGCTTCAGAAGTGAATTATACCGCCTTGGCCAATGACCAAGGCTTTAGAGACGTGATGGTTGCGCTTTCATTTTTCCGAAGTGAAGGTTTAGGGCCTGTCGTTGATGCTTATGTTCCTCCGAATAATGTTGTTGAAGGGGCACCCTTGCCTCCGCCGACCGCTGAAGGTGCACCCGGCGCGACCCTGCAAGAGCAGAAAGACAGCTTTTTTGCCGTTGCTGATGCCTTGACGGCTGCTGTGACGTCGGCTTTGGATAAAATCGATAGTGTGCGGTTTGATCTGGAGTCTGCGCGGGCGCAAATTGATCAAGTTCGTAAGGGCCATGTGCAGTCACAGGCTGTTTTGTTGAACACGATATCAGATGTGGAAGATGCAAATGTGAATGAGGTGGCATTGAAGATTAATAACCTTCAGATTCAGCTTGAGGCATCTTTTCGAGTAACGGCAAGCATTAGCCAGTTATCGCTGACGAACTTTTTCTAAGTTCTGATCCAGGATTGAATAAGTTTGGATTTTAAGCCGCTTGATCGCGAACAATGATGGTGTTCCCGCCATCTTGAATATCAATTGATGGCCTTAGATCATCTCTAAACCCATCTTTTTTGAGGATGCGGACGGCTTCTCCGAATGGGGCGTTAACGGTTACGCTGTTATTCAAACGATATGCTTGATTGGTTTGCCATTGGACTTGTGTGCCGGCTTGTTTGCTCCAGGCATTGAGGGTTGTTTTGAGATCATCGCCGCTCCATGCTTCCCATTTTTGCGCCTTCATAGGCGGCGTTATGGGTGCGCTTGTTGATGCTGCGACTATCGTGTTGCCCATGCCAGGATCTGTGATGTTTTGTCTTTTCAGTGATACGTTCTGTGGCTGGGCTGTGGCTGGTTTTATAACTATGGTTTTACCAATAATATTGGCTTGAAGATTAAGCGGTGCAAGCATGTCATTTACCACGGTATTCCATGGTTTACCCCCATCCCATGATACGCGGTATCCAGGATTAACATTTTCACCAAATGAATAAGCATATGCAGGTGGTACAACTTGTCTTAGGGCAAGGGCCAGCGGAATGTCTGCGCCAAATCCATCAACAACAGCAAAGTCACCTTGTTGAACAGGGGCTGAGGCTGGTCTTGAAACAGACGCAGCTTGTGCCTTTGGCTTTTGCATTTCTGA
>CAYGQP010000236.1:0-3387 GCA_964352115.1 uncultured Micavibrio sp.
CACCCAGACCACAGCAGATGGGGCGCATTCATCCCCTCTCACAAACCATTGACGAGCTTGTGACAATTTTCAGCGGCATGGGCTTTCAGGTCGCCGAAGGCCCGGATATTGAGGACGACTGGCACAATTTCACCGCGCTAAATTTTCCCCCCGGACACCCCGCACGCGAAATGCAGGACACCTTCTTCCTGCCTGATGACCAGAGCGAAACGGGCGAGCGTGCAAAGAAACTTTTGCGCACCCACACATCATCTGTGCAAATCCGCCATATGGAGGCCAACACCCCGCCGATTAAAACCATATGCTTTGGCCGCACTTACCGTTCGGACTGGGACATGACACACACGCCAATGTTCCATCAAATGGAATGTCTCTACATCGACAAGGATATTCACATGGGGCACCTCAAAGGCTGTCTTGAGGATTTCGTGCGCGCCTTTTTCGGCATTGATGATTTGCCCGTGCGTTTCCGGCCATCATTTTTCCCCTTTGTTGAACCGGGCGCCGAAGTGGACATTGGGTACGTCAAAAAAGACGGGGGCATCAAGCTTGGCAAGGCTAGCGAAGGCGAAGAACAAAAATGGATGGAAATTCTTGGCTCCGGCATGGTCCATCCAAACGTTTTGAGCAATTGCGGAATCAACCCGGAAGAATATCAGGGCTTTGCATTTGGTTGCGGCATAGAACGTATAACCATGCTGAAATACGGCATTCCTGATTTGCGCACATTCTTTGACAGCGACATTCGCTGGCTGGAACATTACGGATTTTCTCCACTCGATCGACCTAACACAGCAACAGGGTCATAAGAAATACAAAATGAGCATTAATATCCGGCCCCTAGAATCCAATGACTTCCCCGCATGGCTCCCCCTGTGGGACGGCAACAATATGGGTCATAGAAATGAAGGGGTTACAACTGAAACATGGAGCAGAATTACAGACCCTGACCATGCAGTAAATGGCCTCGGCGCATTCGAAAAGAGCGATATGGTTGGGCTTGTGCATTACATTTTGCACAACACAACCGGCTACATTGAACCTGTCTGTTATATGCAAGATGTCTTTGTTCCTCCTGAACACCGCAAAAAAGGCATCGCCAAAAAGATGGTGAAAAACATTGAAATGCTCGCGAAGAAAAATAACTGGGCGCGCATTTACTGGCTGGCTGAAAATAAAAATGAGGCTGCGCAGGCGCTCTACAAAAATATTGGCTTGAAGCTCGATTTCGCGTTACATGTCATACCATTACATAGCATCTAGGATTAAAACATGAAATTTACATTAAGCTGGTTAAAAAGACACCTCGATACAGACGCCTCTATTGAAGACATCGCGAGCGTTCTTACCGATATTGGTCTTGAGCTTGAAAATCTTGAAGACCCCAGCGAAAAATTCGCGCCATTTAAAGTCGCCTATGTTGAAAGCGCTGAACAACACCCGGATGCGGATAAGCTCAAGCTCTGCACAGTCAAATCCGATACCGGCACATTTCAGGTCGTCTGCGGCGCGCCGAACGCACGACAGGGCATGAAGGGCATCTTCGCGCCAGAAGGATCATACATTCCTGGCCTTGATGTCACGTTGAAAAAAGCCAAAATCCGTGGCGTTGAATCCTGCGGCATGTTGGTGTCAGAGCGCGAAATGTGCCTCTCCGAAGAACATGACGGCATCATCGAAGTCGATGAAAAATATGAGATTGGCACGCCCATGGCTGAGATTTTCGGACTTGATGACCCGGTTTTCGAAATCGCACTCACACCCAACCGCGCCGATTGCGCAGGGATCAGAGGAATCGCCCGCGACCTGGCTGCTGCTGGAATTGGAAAACTACACCCTATAGTCTTCAAGGAAACCGACACATACAAGCCTGCAAATCCAAAAGCGCCCAAAACCGGTGAAGATCTTGGCTATTTAAAACTTAAAGGCAATTTCAAATCTCCTGTTTCCGTCAAAATAGAAGACAAGGACGGATGCCCATTATTCCTTGGTCGTTATATCAAGGGTGTAAAGAACGGCCCATCACCCGACTGGTTACAAAAAAAATTAAAAGCCATCGGCCTGCGTCCAATCTCTGCTCTTGTTGACATTACAAATTATATGAGCGTAGCCCATGCCCGCCCATTGCACGTTTACGACGCCGACAAACTTAAAGGCGATATTACAGTTAAACAAACTGAGAATGGTAAAAAACTTGAAGCTCTCGATGACAAAACTTACGACACCATCAAAGGTGCTATTGGCATCCATGATGAGTCCGGCCTGATCGGATTTGGGGGAATCGTTGGCGGCACATCAACAGGATGCACCGATGATACCGTGAATGTTTTCGTCGAAGCCGCATATTTTACACCAGAGCGCATCGCCAGATCTGGCCGAGACATGGGCATTCAAAGCGACGCACGCTATCGTTTTGAACGCGGCGTTGATCCAGAATTTACATTTGATGGGATGGACATTGCCACACAAATGATCCTCGATATATGTGGCGGTGAAGCTTCTCAAATCGTACAAGCTGGTAATACGCCCGATTGGAAGCGCAGCTATGACTATGATCCAAACTACCTGACACAGCTGATTGGGGTTGAGGTCGAGGACAAAAGACAAATCGAAATCCTATCATCTTTGGGATTTGAAATTTCCGGCAAAGCCCCAAACCTGACAGTTTCCCCACCGTCATGGCGCGGTGATATTTTAGGAAAAGCGGACCTGACGGAGGAAATCATTCGCATTATTGGCTTTGATGAAATTCCATCGGTATCGGTTACGCACAATGGTGCCGTTCCGCTTACGGCCGAAACACCTCTGCTAACCAAAACCCGCCAGGCCCGTAACGCCCTTGCGGCACGCGGCTTAAACGAATGCGTCACGTGGTCATTTATGAACGGCGATGCGGCGCAAACATTCGGCCTTAATGACAATGCGCAATTGCAGTCACTAACTTTGAAAAACGCCATCTCATCTGAAATTGATGTCATGCGTCCTTCAATTTTACCCAACCTTATCTCGGCGGCCGGAAAAAACGCTGCTCAGGGCTACAGCGATGTTGCGCTATGCGAGATCGGCCCAACATTCCAGTCCGTAAAACCAGATGGACAATCGATAATTGCCGCCGGAATCCGAGCCGGAAACGCAGGCCCTCGCCACTGGTCATCTGCAGAAACCCACCGAACAGTTGATGCTTATGATGCAAAGGCCGACGCCCTAGCTGCGCTTGACGCCTGCGGCGCGCCCGCTGCAAATGCACAAGTAACGCCCGATGCTCCGGGTTATTTCCACCCTGGCCGTTCAGGTGCAATTTGTTTAGGAAAAAACGTTCTCGCCTATTTTGGTGAACTTCATCCCGCAGTTTTGGCCAACATGGGCATCAAAACATCGCTCGTGGGG
>CAYGQP010000237.1:0-3378 GCA_964352115.1 uncultured Micavibrio sp.
CTGCTTTTTCGTTAACATTTGCTAATTTGAACTCCTCTTTGTGCACACAAAAATCAAGTCTGCCTGATTCCCGTATTCCCTTTAAGTTCTACATAAGTTCATGATTTGTGTCAAATATTTTGTTGGTTTGTTCTTCTTAGTGTCTGAAGAGCATGCCCGATATCCGCTTCACTCATAAGGCTTTCGCCCACTAGAAAAGCATCAAAGCCATGATTTTGCAATTTTTGAATGGTCTGAGCATCGGAAATACCGCTTTCTGTGACTTTTAAAGTGTCTTGCGGCATATGTTTAAACAAATCAAAAGACGTTTGCACGTCCACCTCAAGTGTATTGAGGTTGCGGTTATTGATGCCGAGCAAATCAGGTTTAAGAGCATATGCACGCTCAAGCTCTTCTTGATCATGAACTTCGATTAATACATCCATACCGAGTGACTTTGAAAGATCAAACAGCGTAATAGCCTCGTCATCGCGCAACGCTGCCATAATCAGCAAAATACAATCAGCCCCTAATGCTCTGGATTCAAAAATTTGATAGGGGTCCACCATAAAATCTTTGCGCAGTAAGGGAATGGTGCTGACGTTTTTGACGGCTGTAAAATACGCATCAGAGCCCTGAAAATATGGTTCGTCCGTTAATACAGATACGCAGGCTGCACCATGGGCTTCGTAAATTTTTCCAATCTCTGCGGGATCAAAATTTTCGCGAATAATACCCTTGCTCGGGGAGGCTTTTTTAACCTCTGCAATGATCGCGGGGGCAGAAGAATTTTTTAGGGCTTGCCGAAAGCCGCGCGGTTTCTCTTGGTCGTCAATGCGTGACTTAAGCGCATCAAGGGGTGTTTTGGCCTTTTGTGCCTCAACATGTTCACGCTTGCGGTTACAAATATCGCTCAGAACACTCATAAACGACCGCCGCGGGAAAAGGCGATGTAATCCTTAAGCACATCATATGCGAGGCATTGATCAATCGCCTCGGCCGCCATCTCAACGCCATCCTTTAGTGATTGTGCTTTTTCGGCAATTACGAGAACTGCAGCGGTGTTCGCTAGAACGATATTGCGATAGGCACCCTGATGACCGTCCAGCAATGACCGAAGTGCCTGCGCATTTTCATCAGCATCTCCACCTTTAAGATCACCCGCTAGGGCACGTTCAAGTCCAAAGTCTTCGGGCGTTATCGTTTTCATAGTGATCTCGCCCTCATCCAACACCGCCACATGTGTTTCGGCAGTGATCGTGATTTCATCAAGCCCATCTGCACCGTGAACAATCCATGCGCGCTTGGATCCGAGAGCCCTGAGCGCTTCGGCCATGGGCATGAGCAAATCCTGACTGTATACCCCCAAAAGCTGTAGCCTTGTTCCCGCGGGGTTTACGAGCGGTCCAAGAATATTAAAGATCGTGCGGTGTTTGAGCTTTTTGCGAACCGGAGCAACATATTTGACGGCCGGATGATGGAGCGGCGCCATTAAAAACCCAAAACCCAGAGTTTTGAGCGATTCCTCTAAACGCGCTGCTGGAACATCCAGATTAACGCCTAAAGCTTCCAGCACATCCGCCGTACCGGATTTTGAGCTTGATGCCCTGTTTCCATGTTTGGCCATAGGCACACCGCATGCGGCGGCAACAAGTGAAACAGCGGTGGAAATGTTATATGTTCCGCTCTGATCACCACCTGTACCGCAGCAATCAACTGCGCCATGAGGGGATTCAATTTTATGGGCCTTTTCCCGCATGACCATGGCCGCGCCGATAATTTCATCGACAGTTTCGCCGCGCGCGGAGAGATCAATGAGAAATTGCTCTATGTACTCCTCTGACATATTACCATCCATGATATCCGTCATAACGGTAATCATTTCATCTTGATTGAGACTTTCGCCTTGATGAATTTTTTCAATATGTGCCAATGCCGTGTTCATAATAGATCCGTAAAGTTTTTTAACATGTCATGACCATTTTGGGTTGCGATGCTTTCTGGGTGAAATTGAACACCATGAATGGGCTTGGTTTTGTGCGATAGCCCCATGATGATATCGCCGCATTCGGCTGTAATTTCAAGCATATCAGGGCAGGTTTCACGCTCCACAATCAAGGAGTGATATCGTGTCACGGTCAGCGGATTTTTCAAGCCCTTGAATATAGCTTGGTTTGTATGAGTGATTTGATCTGTTTTTCCATGCATGGGCGCGGTCTGAACAATTTCCCCGCCAAAGACCTGACCAATACATTGATGACCCAAACACACACCAAATAATGGAAGATCATGATCATGGGCCGCCTGAACAAGATCGAGGCATATCCCTGCATGATCGGGATCACTGGGTCCGGGGGAGATCATGATACCCTTTGGGTTTAATGCCAAAACCTCGTCCACTGTGACCTTATCGTTACGGTGAACTTCGACGCTTTGGCCAAGATCGCCAAGGTATTGCACCAGATTATAGGTGAAGCTGTCATAGTTATCGATCAACACAATCATGGCCATGTTTATGCGGATTATGCTGCATGATTGCAAGCCTGTAATCTCTGAGATTTAACGATAAGCATTTACGGGCGATTTATGACGTTGTAATGTGAAAGAATCATGGCAAAAAGACGCATGCGTAGAAGACGACCACAGGGGCCTAGCCTTAGCTTTATGGGCCTCGCGCTTTTTATTTTGGTGTTTACAGACCTTGTAATTTTTGGCGGATATAAAGACCTCATAAAGGGTCAGCAAACCCTGAGACAGGCGCATTTATCCTTACCTGGCCCTGAAATGTTTCTGGGCAGTGAAGTATATGACTACCAGCTCTCAAAGGAATATGAGGCGCAAAAGCGCCAGAAACTGGCCCAGGAAATAGAGCTGACAGAAGCTATGGAGGAGCCCCCTCCGCAATATCTGGCTTTGTCCATTCCTGTGCCCCAGCCAAACGCAATACCGAATGAAAATACGCTTGAGCCTAGTTCAGGCTTAGCCGAGCTGGAACAGGTTTTTCCAAAAACAGAGAAAACAGCGGCTGCCACTTATACCCCAACGCCAGACATTCTGAACGGACGTCATCCTATATTGGACAACCAACCCGTAAAGGTGGCGATTATTATTGATGATTTGGGCATGAGCCATAACAGAACCAATGCAATTGTTGATATAAGGGGGCCGCTTACACTAGCTTTTCTGCCTTATGCCCCTAATCTGGATGCAATCACCGAGCGCGCGCGTACATTAGGTCATGAGCTTATTATCCACGTGCCGATGGAGCCTTTAAATAGCGACCTCAATCCCGGCCCGCTAGCGCTCTGGGATGAAATGAGCCGCGAACAATTTGATATTGCATTTGAGCAGATCCTCGAATCATTTGATGGCTATATCGGCATCAACAATCATATGGGA
>CAYGQP010000238.1:0-3365 GCA_964352115.1 uncultured Micavibrio sp.
TATCGCCTGGCTGCATCTTACGCTTTACAGCTACGAAGACTTTAACCATCTTCATCACGCCCGGGGGCAATTCATCACCGCGCTGAAGCTTTTCAACCTTATTTTCAAAACGCTCTTTAATGTTGTCAACGGCATCATCGAATGTCTTGGACATGGCTTCAATTTCTTCCATGACCTTATCATCGCTGATGGCAATTTGACGCCACAGACCACGCTTCTCAATCGCTTCAAGGTCAGACATTTTGATTTTGTCACCCTTCTTGAGCTTAACTTCTTTCGGAGTCGTTGCCACGGTTTGCCCTGTCAACAATTGCCCTAAGCGACCATAGAAACCATCTTCCAAAATCTTGCGCTCATCGTCGCGGTCTTTTGCGAGACGCTCAATTTCTTGCTGTTCGATCGACATCGCACGAGCATCCTTGTCAACGCCACGGCGGTTAAACACGCGAACCTCAACAATCGTACCTGTACCACCCGGGGGAAGCTTCAAGGATGTATCCTTAACATCTGCAGCCTTTTCACCGAAGATCGCACGAAGCAATTTTTCTTCTGGTGTCATCGGGGATTCACCCTTTGGTGTAACCTTACCCACCAGAATATCACCCGGCCCGACCTCGGCACCAATGTGCACAATACCAGCCTCATCAAGGTGCTTCAGCGCTTCTTCACCCACGTTTGGAATATCACGTGTGATTTCTTCTGTGCCCAGCTTCGTGTCACGTGCCATCACTTCGAATTCCTCAATGTGAACAGATGTGTAAACATCATCACGCACAATACGTTCGGAAATCAGGATGGAGTCCTCAAAGTTGTAACCATTCCAGGGCATAAACGCCACGAGAACATTACGCCCAAGCGCCAGTTCACCAAGCTGCGTTGATGGACCATCGGCAATAATATCGCCGGCCTTCACCGTATCGCCAACTTTCACCAACGGGCGTTGATTAATGCATGTGTTCTGGTTCGAGCGCTGGAATTTAGACAGCTTGTAAATATCGACAACAGGCTCATCAGAGCGAAGCTCCTCAGTAGCCTGAACAACGATACGTGTGGCATCGACCTTCGTAACTGTTCCACCGCGACGCGCTGATACAGCCGCGCCGGAATCACGCGCAACAGTTGCTTCCATGCCTGTACCGACCAAAGGCGCATCCGTTCTCAGCAACGGCACAGCCTGACGCATCATGTTTGAACCCATCAAAGCGCGGTTCGCATCATCGTTTTCGAGGAAAGGAATAAGCGATGCGGCAACAGATACAATTTGTTTCGGGGAAACGTCAATGTATTCGATCTGGTCCGGTGCACTCATAACGTTTTCACCAGCAGCACGACACGACACAAGATCATTTACGAACGCGCCTTTATCATTCAACTCAGAGTTCGCCTGAGCAATCGTGTAACGGGCTTCTTGCATCGCGGACATGTATACAACTTCATCAGTCACTTTACCGTTTTCAACTTTACGGTACGGGCTCTCAATGAAGCCATACTGATTAACGCGGGCGAATGTCGCCAGGGAGTTGATCAAACCAATATTTGGCCCTTCCGGTGTTTCAATAGGGCAAATACGTCCGTAGTGCGTTGGGTGCACATCACGCACCTCAAAGCCTGCACGCTCACGGGTCAGACCACCCGGCCCAAGCGCAGAAAGACGACGTTTGTGCGTAATCTCAGAAAGCGGGTTCGTCTGGTCCATAAACTGTGACAACTGAGACGATCCAAAGAATTCGCGAACAGAGGCCTGCGCTGGCTTGGAGTTAATCAAGTCATGCGGCATAAATGTGTCAATATCAACAGAGCTCATGCGCTCACGAATAGCGCGCTCCATGCGGAGAAGACCAATACGGATCTGGTTTTCCATCAACTCACCAACGGAACGCACACGGCGATTACCAAGGTTATCAATATCATCCACCTCACCAACACCATCCTTAAGACCGTGAAGATATTTCAAAATCGCCAGGATATCCGCTTTCTCAAGGACACGGAACTGATCATCAGCATCCAAATCCAAACGTGCGTTCATCTTCACGCGACCAACGGGCGAGAGGTCATAGCGCTCAGGATCAAAGAACAATGAGTTAAACAATGCATCGGCAGAATCAACTGTAGGTGGCTCACCCGGGCGCATAACACGATAAATATCAATCAGCGCCTCTTCACGTGTGTCACACTTATCAGCCATCAAGGTGTTGCGCACATAAGGGCCAACATTCAAGTGATCAATCGCAAGGATCGGAAGCTCTTTAATCTTCATCTCTGTGAACGACGCAAGGTCTTCCTCGACAATTTCATGACCAGCTTCAAAAAGAACCTGCCCTGTCTCTGGGTCAAAAATATCAGTGGCCAGATACTGACCAATCAATTGATCAGTTTGCACCAAAACATCTTTTAGACCATCTTCAACGAATTTCTTGGCTTTTCGTGGTGTAATTTTCTCACCAGCCTCAGCCACCACTTTGCCGCTTTTTGCATCAACAATATCCGCAACAAGCTTTGAACCGCGCATGCGCTCGGCTTTAAAGGGCGTTTTCCAGCCCTTCTTGTCTAGCGTATACAAAATAGTGTCGTAAAACGTGCTCAGGATTTCTTCATTCGACATCCCTTGGACCATCAACGGATCAACATCTTCATCCTTCTCAAGGCACTCCTGACGATACTTAACTGTATCTTCGGAATCTAAAGAACGCAGAAGCGTTGTCACGGGAAGCTTACGACGACGGTCAATGCGGACGTACATCTGGTCCTTCGCATCGTATTCAAAATCCAACCATGATCCACGGTAAGGAATAACACGGGCGGAGAATAAATATTTACCGGAAACGTGAGTTTTTCCACCATCATGATCAAAAAACACACCGGGAGAACGGTGCATCTGGGAAACAATCACGCGCTCTGTACCGTTCACAACAAACGTTCCATTTGCGGTCATCAATGGCATATCGACCATATAAACGTCTTGTTCCTTAATGTCGCGAATTGAGCGCAAACCGGAATCCTCATCCACATCAAACACAGACAGACGAAGGGTCACGCGCAATGGCGCTGCGTATGTCATACCGCGCTGCTGACATTCCTCAACATCATATTTAGGTGTTTCAAGCTCATATTTAACGAAATCGATTTCGGCGCGATCGGAAAAATCTTTGATCGGGAAAACAGAGGCGAAAACTTCTTCCAAGCCCTGCATGTTACGGTTATCACCATCCATGTGCATTTGGAGAAACTGCTCATACGAATTGCGCTGAACCTCGATCAAATTCGGCATTTGTGCAACTTCTTCAATTTTACCGAAGTTTCGGCGAATACGCTTGCGGCCCGTGAAGCTTTCAACGCTATTGGCCGGTAAAACTCGGATTTCTTTT
>CAYGQP010000239.1:0-3351 GCA_964352115.1 uncultured Micavibrio sp.
GGTCTTTTTCAGGCGCATTTTTGATCTCAGAAACAAGATCATAAAAAGAGGCTATAGCCAAAGGCGTGTTTAAATCATCACTTAAGGCAAACATTATGCCTTCATGAATGTCTATCACGCTCTCTTCTTGATCTACTTCCGCTAACTTTTGCGTTAAATCTTTCATACGGTCATAAAGCTTTTGCGCCTGATGGAGCACCTGATCACCCCAATCCAAAGGCTGGCGGTAATGTGCAGAAAGTAATGCCAGACGCAGAACCGGGCCGGGATATTGATCCAGCAGGTCATGGGCCAATTTAAAATTACCGAGGGATTTCGACATTTTCTCACCATCAACGGTCACAAAGCCATTATGCATCCAATGTTTAGCGAAGGCCGAGAGATCATGCGTTTTGCCATGTGCGCAACAGCTTTGGGCGATTTCATTTTCATGATGCGGGAATTTCAAATCCGCGCCGCCGCCATGAATATCAAGCGGTAAACCCAGATGCACTTCGGCCATGGCTGAGCATTCAATATGCCACCCTGGACGGCCTCGGCCATTATTCGGCCCCCATGGGCTATCCCAGCCTGGTTCATCGTCCTTGGCCGGTTTCCAAAGCACAAAATCCGCTGGATCTTTTTTGTAGGAGGCAACCTCAACCCGTGCTCCGGCGATCTGGTCGTCGCGGCTGCGGCCTGAAAGCCCGCCATAGGCCGGGAATGAAGGCACATTGAACAAGACATGGCCATCGGCCTCATAAGCATGACCCCGTTCAATCAAGGTTTCAATCAGGGCGATCATATCACCAATATGCGCCGTCGCGCGGGGCTGAATATCGGGCAGCGCGCAGCCTAATGCTGTCATGTCCTCGTTATAGATGCGGGTATATTTTTCCGTGATCTCATTAATTCCCTGCCCGGTTTCAACAGACGCGGCGATGATCTTGTCATCAACATCGGTGATGTTCGACACATACGTCACCTTCGGGTATTTGTGCTTCAGGACACGGGCAAGCAGATCAAAGACCACGGCCATACGCGCATTTCCGATATGCGCGTAATTATAGACCGTAGGGCCACAAGCATAGATCGTCACATGATCCGGGTTGATCGGTACAAATTCTTGTTTTTTGCGCGTCAAACTATTGTAAAACTTTAAATGAGCCATATGTATTTCAAATGCGTATATATCTATGTTGTCGTTTTTACTGGAAAATACGGCATGATTGCGCTAAAACCAAGCCCATTATTTGGGAAAGACATAACAGATGAGCACGAACGTTGTGAAACACAAGCCTTCTATCAATGAAAACAAGCCCTCCCGCGAGGAAGCGGAGCGCGCCGTTGAGGTGCTTTTACGCTGGGCCGGAGAAGACCCGCAGCGCGAGGGATTAAAGGAAACGCCAAAACGCGTTGTGAAGGCGTATGAGGAGTTTTTCCAGGGCTATGGTCAGGACGCATCCAAGGAATTGTCCAAAACGTTCGAAGATATTGATGAATTTGACGATATCGTATTGGTAAAGGATATCGATTTTGTCTCGCATTGTGAGCACCATATGGTCCCGATTATTGGCAAGGCCCATGTGGCATACTGGCCGGATCAGGCCGTGGTCGGCATCAGCAAGCTGGCACGGATCGTTGATATTTTTGGCCGCCGTCTTGTGTCACAGGAAAACATGACCAACAACATCGTCAAATGTATTAACGAAAGCCTGAAGCCCAAGGGTGTGGCGGTTATGATTGATGCGGATCATCAGTGCATGTCCATTCGCGGTGTTCGTAAGCCCGGATCATCAACGATTACGATGACGTTTTCCGGGGTCTTTAAGGACGATCGGGACGTACAAAATCGCTTCATGAAAATGATTGAGCATTAGAGCGACGCTATTCGGCTATTAATCGACCTTCATACCGTTCCATGACAGGAGTTGCAGCCCAGCATGATCTGTTCGCGTTACCTGAATGCGGATTGATCCATCATTGATGTCCCCGATCCAGGCCACGGTGAATACCGATATACCCTCGACAGCTCTGCGCCAGTTTTCTTCTTCGGGTTTTTCTGAGCGGATGCAATAAATTTTTAGCAACTCCGAGGATGTTAGTTGTAACACAGCACAGAATAACTAGCTTCTTTAAGGCGGAACACAAGCGCTGCATTATTGCTTGCCCTAAACACTCTATCTGGTCGTCCTTGGCCATCAGTCCCGACGAAAACGCCCTCTAACGCCGTGTAATTCAAACCCACACCCGATGAATAGCTAAATCCAAGATCTGAATCGAAAGTCTGGTTTTCATCAAGATCCTCAGTTACAAAATGATAATCAGAGGCATTTGATATCCATCTATAACCGTGCCCGCTGCTTCCTGCTTTTTGGAAAATTGCTTCCGCAGGGTTACCCAGTGGTACTCCGTTATTAGACACTGTAAATGTTAGCTTCTGGATAGGGTCTATACTAAAGGGGAGAACCTCGCTGACAAAGTTTGTTCTGACTTCTATCATTGAGCAACTATTTGCAGGAACGATAACCGGACTTTGATCAAATGATCTTTTGTTTGCCAGAATTGTAAATCCACCACCTGTGGCAGATTTCCAATTCACCCCATCACAAACCTCCATCGTTTTGAGTGTGGAATTATAGCGCATAGCGCCTTCCTTGCTTGGTGCGCCGCCACAGGTTGTTTGCGAGACAGGCGCCTCGTTTGAAATCTGAATCTCCCCAGCTACGGTTAAATTTGACGCCGGTGTGCTGGTGCCGATCCCGACATTGCCGGAACCAGATATGATCATATGTTCGGTGTTGTTTGTTCCAAATCGAACGGTTGAAAGCCCCATGGTACCGATATATAGAGCATCGCCGCTGTTTTGCAGAATACTGTTGCCGTCCATCACCATTTGGGACGCACCATCATCAATTCTAAGCGTTCCAGAGGTATCGGGTAAAAAACTACCCCAATTTGCTCCAACTGAAGATCCACCCAATATATGCAGAGGGTGGCTAGGACTAACCGTTCCCATGCCAATATTGCCATTTGGCTGCATTGTCATGATATCGTCAAAGTTTGCGCCGCCCGTGTCAAATGTAAACCTGAGTTGTTCGGGGCCGTCAGCCGCGCCAAAGTTTCTTGAAAAAACGGACCATTTTCTGTGATTTGACCCACCCCAGGCTGTATCGCCTCTTGTCGTGAGATGAAGCATAGCAGCTGGATTCAGATCTGTTCCTGATGTATTGGAAGAAATGTTTAGGTTGCCAAAGCCATCACTTCCGCCCAGAGGCGCAATATCTAGGGCAACCTGAGGCTCTTCCGTCCCAATCCCGACATTGCCATCATTGATGTTGGTGATGTGCGTGGGGGTTTGGCCGTTGGGCA
>CAYGQP010000240.1:0-3326 GCA_964352115.1 uncultured Micavibrio sp.
GCCTTGCGGCACTAGAACCTAAATCTAGCGTGTCTACCAATTTCACCACATCCGCTTTTGGTTCTGACGGGCATGAGTAAACCCTTACGGCGTAAAATTCAAGGACAAATCTTGTAAAATTTCAGGAATTTTATTGCAAATATCAGATGCGACCATACCGGGCCCATGTTTTATGGCCGATTCCCCGTGTATCCAAACCGCTGCGCAAGACGCTTCGAAGGGGCTCATCCCCTGGGCCAACAGGCCAGTAATCATACCCGCAAGCACATCGCCTGTTCCGGCTGTCGCCAAGTATGGGCTGGCATGGTTGTTCTTCACAACACGCCCATCAGGATGCGCGATCAGTGTTTCTGCGCCCTTCAAAACAACAATTGCGCCAGATTTTCGCGCCGCCTCTTGCGCTTTTTCATTGCGATCACCAGACAAATTGGGGAATAATTTTTGAAACTCACCCTCATGCGGAGTCAAAACGCATCTGTCATTTAAGTCACTTGGTAAAGCCGTGAGCGCGTCAGCATCTAAAACCGTGGGCATGTCTTTAAGATCGATTTTGCATGACAACCCACCGGAACCATAAAGCTGCGCCGTCACACGGTCATCGCACCACAATAAGTTGTCCCGCACAAGGATATGAGCAGGAAGCGCTGATTTATATACCACCGCCGATTCTTTTGTGCATAAAACTGAGACCAGCCCTGCCCCAATCCGCGCACAAGACTCTGCGGCTAGGCGAGAGGCTCCTGTTAATTCAGGTGCGGCGTAAATGAGGGCGTGACCGCGCGTATATTTGTGACTTTCTGATGGCAACCGCGGAAATGCAGGCAACCAGAATTCGGGAGTGTTTTTTTGAAGGTTCATGGGCTTTTCCTGTTTGACGCGGTAAAGCTAGAAAAGCAAAATGGGGCGACTGACGGGGTTCGAACCCGCGACAACTCGGACCACAACCGAGGGCTCTACCACTGAGCTACAGTCGCCACAAAAAGCGAATTGTTTTCTCTATAATGATATGCTAGGTATCGTCAAGTTTTTGTTTCGTAAAAATCATACAAAAAAGGACATTAACCTCGTGTCAGCAAACGCTCTTTCCTTCAAAAACACCAATGAATTTTTAAAGTTTATCAAAGATCAGGAGGTCGAATTCGTCGATCTCAACATGACCGATATGCGCGGTAAGTGGCATCATATGACGATGCATTCTGGCGTTGTAAGCGCTGGCATGGTTGATGACGGCGTTGCCTTTGATGGATCATCCATTGCAGGATGGAAGGATATTCATGAATCCGACATGTTGATGATGCCTGATATCAACAAGGTCACTTTCGACCCGTTTGCGGCTCAAAAAAACATCAAGGTATTTTGCGATGTATATGATCACAACACCAAAAAACCCTACAACCGCGACCCGCGATCAATTGCGAAGGCCGCAGAGGCGTATGTTAAAAAATCAGGCTCCGCCGATACCGCTTATTTCGGCCCGGAGCCTGAATTTTTTATTTTTGATGATGTTAAAATTAATACAGAACCGCATCACATTGGGTTCCAGATCGATAGCGAAGAAGGTCCATATAATTCCGGACGTCATTATGATACCGGAAACATGGGCCATCGTCCCGGACCCAAGGGTGGATATGTCCCAGAGGCACCGGTTGACACACTGTCCGATATCCGCGGCGAAATGTTGACCGTGATGCAATCTATGGGATTGGGTGTTGAAAAGCATCACCATGAGGTTGCGCCCGCGCAATGTGAGCTGGGCATCAAGTTCGATACATTAACACCCTGTGCTGATCATGTTCAAATTTACAAACATGTAGTTGCGAACGTGGCGCACAGCTATGGCAAAACCGCAACATTTATGCCCAAACCTGTGTTTGAGGACAACGGATCCGGTATGCATGTTCATCTATCCTTATGGAAGTCTGACAAGCCTGTTTTTGCTGGTGATTCTTACGGCGGTCTTTCTGAAAATGCCTTGTATTACATTGGGGGTATCATCCAGCATGCACGGGCGTTGAATGCGTTTACAAACCCCACAACGAACAGCTATAAGCGGCTTGTTCCGGGGTATGAGGCTCCTGTGCTTTTGGCCTATTCCTCAGCGAACCGGTCAGCCTCTTGTCGTATTCCCCATAGTGCTTCAGCGAATGGTAAACGCGTCGAGGTGCGTTTCCCTGACCCGGCCGCAAACCCTTATCTTGCATTTGCCGCGCTTACGATGGCCGGACTTGATGGGATTGAGAACAAAATTCACCCGGGTGAGGCAATGGACAAGAACCTCTATGAGCTCCCAAAAGAAGAACTGGATCAGGTCCCTACTGTCTGTCATTCATTGCGCGCTGCTTTGAATGCCCTGCAGGAAGATTATGAGTTCCTGATCAAGGGCGATGTCTTTACTCCAGATATGCTTGAAGCCTTTGTTCGGCTTAAGATGGAGGAAGTTGAGCTTTTTGAGCGAATGGTTCACCCGGTTGAATACGCGATGTATTATTCGGCGTAATCGATCAGTTTTGCTGCTTTTTTTTCTGGGGCTTCAATAATTCGACAACCGTTCGGTATGTTTGGGTATTTCTCGCCCATGTAAAATAATCTTCTGTGCGGGATGGTGTTAGAAGTGAAACAAAATACAAGTAGTCATCCATCACGAACGTTCCAAACCAAAGCTCATAATCAATCAGCTTATCGCTTCGATCAACCGCTTCAAAGACATCAACGCCAGCATATTGAAATTCAACGCCCGTTTTAAAATCATCATGAAGCTCAATCATCTCCTTTAGACGCAGGCCAGATTCTTCAAACTCCGTTTTTTGACGCTCAATCTCCTCTTCTAGCGACTGAGCTGCAAATAACGATACAAGTTTGATTTCAATTTTTCCATCAATGGCGGTGATCGTTTTCTTTTTTATTTTTTTCTTTGAGGCCACATTAAAAAGCGCCACTCCCATCCGGTCAACGGACCTGACGGGTTTGGATTTTAATTCCCAGCTTTCGGGGTACTGAAACTCGGCAATGTCAAGGAACTGAAACTTGAGCATGCGTTCTACAAGCTCCTGAGTCTGGTTGGTGGTCTCAAAGCTCTCCAGAACCTCCATTTGAATTTGCCGTTCTTCCTCCCAATGACTGATTGGCAAGAAATATTGCAGCAGCAATACGTTTCGGCCATTAATTTGTGCAACCGTTCTGACCGCGTTTTGTGTGTCATCAATCACGTGAACGACAAAAGCTTCTGCCCGTGTTTCACTAATTGTTTCAAATGCCTCAATCGCGTAGCCCTGCGACAACAAGTATTTTTTGAGCCATTGTTCAGCGCTGAGCTTATATTCCAGTTG
>CAYGQP010000241.1:0-2780 GCA_964352115.1 uncultured Micavibrio sp.
TCACCATACCGACCTTTACAACACATGCCTGGCCGAGAGCGACCTTAAGAGTTCAGATTTTCGAGATGCAAATTTCGGAGCGACACAGATTTTTGGTTGTGATTTATCAGAGGCTCAATTTTCAGGGCTATCTTGTTTTTCCCTGTGTTTTTTTAACGCTAAAACCATTGCTGGCGCTTCATTCTGGGCCGATAACAAAACCCGTGTTTCAATGAATAATCCCCCTGTGGTTGTGCATGGCCTATCTTACCACCCGGTTATTTTTATGGATGAACATATTATAACCGCCGATGGCGTGTTTGATCGGGAGCAGTGGACGGCCTTTCTCAGAACTCAAAAAAGCCCTGAAAAAACCGATGGTTGTCATAAAGTTTGACACCGCGACAAAAAAGACCTAAAAAACCAAATATAAGAAACGGCAAAGATCGTTTTTAGAGCATTGCTCAGTGGGGACTATAAATGTTTTTTTATGTCAGCTTTGGTAAAAAGTTTGCGCTTTTTATTGAAGGAAGTGCCGCATACGGATGTAAGCCCTTCCTTTCAATCTATGGTTGCAATGGTGAGTATATTATTGATATGCCTTATGTGCAGGTCATTGTTACGCCATATGCCGTTTTAAAGCACGAACAAGTTTGCTCTGAAGGTGTGCAAACGAAAGGCCAGGGTCATGACAGACGCCAAAAATATAGAGAATTTCGTCAAGCTTCTTCAGGAGTTACGGGCGGTTGACCCAGAATTTCCGTTGCATTACGCCTTTTGCCTGGCAGAGATTTCACGCGATGAGGGGCTCTCACTTACGACCCTTGCTCAGCGCACAAGGCTGTCGCTTTCAACGGTATCAAGAATCGTCGGAGCGTTGTCGAAAAACCGTCAGAAAGGCTCTGCTTATGGGCTTGTGGATGTGAAAATAAGCGCAACAGAACGGCGAAAAAAAGAACTATATTTATCATCCAAGGGCCATGAAATCATTCAGAATTTATGCGCTATTTTAGATGGGCCGGCCAAAATATCGGCCTAGGAATGCTTGAGCGCTCATTCTTAAAACAGCATTGAAATAATCAGAGGTATCCAGATAAATGACGTTGTCAGGGCGCCTTTAATGCATTGATACCCCACCCAGTACCAAAAAAATTCACGCTTATGATCTTTGAGGAAACTGATCCCTGATTTTATTTTTGCAACTGCTGCTGTCATTTAGTATTCAATCGTTAAAAGTCGTTGTCCGTAGTTCCAGACGAAAGGATTGGCCTTGAATTGCCGTTTAAGAGGCTCCCCAAAATTAAGCTGTTCCAACAACTGTTTTCTAGGATTTGATAAAAAACATCTTTCTGCAGCTCTTATAGTTTTGCCGCAGGCCAACTTAAATAGTTTCTCTATGTTTTTAAGCATAGATATGCATATAAATCTAGACTAAGATTGAAGTTGAAATTACGCAGTGCCCTCGCCCCTATGCTCAAATCCGCTTTTAATGATATAGAACACGTCCTTGCAAAAACGGCGGAATATTTGTGCATTCCGTCTGTGGTTGGTTATGAACAATTCTTTATGCGTCACTTGTATGATGATTTCCACTCCGCCGGATATACCGTGGAAAAACATCCCCACGCCCTTGTGGTTTCGGGAAATGATCCATTATCGGCGATTATATGTGCCCATATTGATCGTCACGGCCTTGTCAGCACAGACAACCATAAATTTACTTACGCGGCGCAGGCGATAAAAGAGGAAAAATACAAGGAGTTCAACCAAACTACGCAGACACAAGTTGATGCCATAGCAGAGCGGTTCGAGGGTGAATCCATGGTGGCTTATGATCCGCAGGCGGGTATTCTTCTTGGTCATGGTACAATTAAAAACTGCCATTTGTGCAAAACAACCGGAAACGCCCTGTTTGAAATCGATGGGCTTGATCATCTTGAGCCAGGCACCCCAGTGGCTTACGAGCGAACAGCCTCGTTTGAACAGGACTATTTAAAGGGGCAGATTGATAATGCCCTGTGTGTGGCGATTGTCAGGGCATTATTTAACGAGGGCTTTCAGGGCACGGCCATGCTTACATGCGAGGAAGAAATTGGCAAAAGTTGGGTGCATATTGCTGCATATCTGGAAGAAAAAAACATTGAAACCCGCGAGCTACTCGTCCTCGATACAAGTCCGTTTAGTGATGCAGAACCCATCAAGGAAGGACGCGTTATTTTCCGTGACAGAGATTTTAGCGAGATTTTCGAGATTCCCTTGACGACAAAGCTGCGAAAGCGCTGCGCTGCGCTTGGTTATACAAGTTACAGAAAATACAAATATCTGATCACACTTGTAAAAGAAACGCACCAGCTTGGCTCAACAGAGCTAGGACGACTCATACAGCAAAAAAAGAATCGTTGGTCGGGCACAACTATACAAATCCCAACGCTGATGTATCACACATCCCGCGAAACCACCAGTAGACTTGCACTTCAGCAATATTACGGCTTCCTGAAAAATATTTTGATTGAAGATCCCATTCCGTTCGTGGTTAAACAAACAACTTAAGTTACTTAGGGGAAATCATGGCGCGCAAGGCAAATCCACACATAGGCTGGGAAGAATGGTGTACATTGCCAGACCTTGGCCTGCCTGCCATTAAAGCCAAAATTGACACGGGCGCAAAGACGTCGGCACTGCATGCTTTTGATATTAAAAATTTCACCCATGAAGGGCAATCCTACGTCAGGTTTTCCATTCACCCCCTGCAAAAAAATAAAGCTATAACTCGCGTTTGCGAAGCCCCGCTTCTGGAGTGG
>CAYGQP010000241.1:2790-3309 GCA_964352115.1 uncultured Micavibrio sp.
CGTCACTAGCTCCAACGGGGAACGCGAAAAGCGGCCTGTCATTCTAACAACAATCAAGTGTGGCAGCACCACAATCAAGGCCGAATTAACGCTAACCTCACGCCATAAAATGGCATTCCGCATGCTTTTGGGCCGTCAGGCGATGGTCAAAGCAAAGCTTGCAGTTGACCCTGCGAAGTCTTATCTTCAGGGCAAAATTGAAAACGCGATGGATTTATACGCAGAATAAGGACACTTCTATGAAAATTGCCGTATTGGCTAGTAACCCTGATCTATATTCAAACCAACGTCTTATGGAGGCCGGTGAGGAACGTGGACATGATATGCATTTTGTGACCATTCGCAATTGTTACATGGACATCACAGCCCGAAAGCCCGAAATTCATTATCGCGGCGGGGAGGCGCTTAAGGGATTTGATGCGGTAATCCCGCGCGTCAGGCCCTCTGTGACCTTTTACGCCACGGCCGTTTTAAGACAATTTGAAATGCAGGGGGCTTATCTCCTTAATGGCCCAATCT
>CAYGQP010000242.1:0-3302 GCA_964352115.1 uncultured Micavibrio sp.
GCTCAATTGTCGAACATGCTGCAGGAGGGATTTTTCAATTAACGCCAGAAGGTATTTACCTGAGCGCGAACCCGGCCTTGGCGAGAATTTTAGGATATGACTCCACCGAAGAGCTTCTAAAACATATTAAAAACGCGAACGAACAGGTTTACGCAAATCCCAGAGAGCGCACAACTTTCCTTAGTCAGCTGGAATCAGGCGACGACGTTACAAGCTATGAAACACAAGTTTTGCGCGAGGATGGTGAGCGTATTTGGGTGAATGAAAATATTCGTAAGGTAACAGATGATTCAGGGTCAACCCTTTATTATGAAGGCAGTATGGAAGATATTACGCAGCGCAAGGTTGCCGAACTGGAATTGAAAGAGGCCAAGATTCACTCTGACTTAGCGAACCGCGCAAAATCAGAATTTCTGGCGAATATGAGCCACGAATTACGTACACCATTAAACGCCATCATCGGGTTTTCGGAAATCATAAAAAATGAAACATTCGGCGAAATTCAACACGAATCCTATAAGGAATACGCGAGTGATATTTTTGACAGTGGCAAAAATTTGTTACAGGTCATTAATGAAATCCTCGATATCTCAAAAATTGAAGCCGGAGAGCGTCACCTGAATGAAGGTGTTGTCGACCTGGCCGAATTGATTAAAGGGTCCACGTCACTTCTTGGGTCAAAAGCAAAGTCCAATAAACTTACGATCTCTAATCAAATCGAAGAAATTCCGAACATAGTTGCAGAGGAATTGGCAATCAAACAAATTTTAATGAACGTCATGTCAAACGCCATAAAGTTTACGCCCAATGGCGGACGGATTACGATCAACGCTGAAATGGACAAGGATGGGGCACTTCGTCTATCTGTTTCAGATACCGGAATTGGCTTAGACGAGGCAGAGATTGAAAAGGCCTTATCGCCGTTTGGACAAATTGATAGCGCGCTAAGCCGCGGTAATGCGGGCACAGGTTTAGGCCTTACTCTAGTTGATGCCCTGGTGAAGTTGCATGATGGCAAGCTTGAAATCTTCTCACAAAAGGGCATTGGAACAACGGTCACAATTATTATCCCCAAGGAGCGCGTAGCCGTTAAGAAGCCGAGCAAAACTGATGAAGACAAATCAGACCAAAAAAAGGTAACGAAATCAAAACCATCAAATAAAGCTTCTAAAAAGAAGGACGCACAAGACAGCTCCAAGGAAGAAGCTTAGCCCACACTAAACCTTCTATATATTTTGTAAAATCTCTTGAGCCTCTTCATAAGATAATCCCAAAACATCCTGCGCAATTTCATAGCTAAAACCTGCGCGCGCCAGTGAGCCTAAAGCCTTCTCGTATGGTGTTTCTTTACGGCTATGAAAGGGACCTAGGCGTTTTTTACGGCTATAAACCAGGGCGGCATATCGCTCTGAATTACGTTCATGACCGAAGTCTTCGTCATAGGTTTGAAGGTGTTGTTCGGTCAGCTCAACTGGAACCCCCTTGCTGCTAAGCTTTGCAAAAATAAACCGCTTTGACTTCCCTTGACGCCGCAGGGATTGAACCATGGCTTTTGTATATTGAGCATCATCCAGAAGCCCTAAATCCTGAAACTTTTTGATAAGATCTCTCAGCAACGCATAACAATCCTCTTGGCTTTGATCTGTATGATGTGCGCAGGATTTCATAATTTTGCGCTTCATAATAAATTCAAAATGCGCTGAGCTCGCGGCATAGCGCTCAAGATAATACAAACCAGCATTATGAAGGTATTGCCTTGTTATTTTGCGAGGGGTGCGCGGCTTTTTTCGCTTATTATCTGATGTGTTTTTATTTTTCACCTTGATCTTCATACGCATAACCATACATTAGGCTCTTGGAAAAAGGTAGCTTATGAACGCACAACACTATAATCAACTTCAGCCCCGTGTCATCGGCAAATTTAATGCTGTGGGTTTGATGACCCTTATTAAGCGCGAGGTTGGACGATTTTTGGCCGTATACACTCAGACGATCATTGCCCCTGTCATCACAACATTGTTGTTTTACACAATCTTTGCCGTAGCCTTTGGCGGGATTGCAAGGGAAATTGATGGGATGCCTTTTCTTCACTTTTTGGCACCAGGCCTTGTCATGATGACCATGGTTCAAAACGCATTCGCCAATACATCTTCGTCTATGGTGATCTCAAAAGTGCAGGGGAATATTGTCGATGTCCTGATGCCACCGCTTTCCAGCTTTGAAATCATGCTGGGCTATATCATTGGTTCCGTCGTTCGGGGTGTCACTGTTGGCGCATGTACATTAATTGCCATTAATTTCTTTGTTGATATACAAATTCATAATCTTTTCGTTGTCATAGCCTATGCATTCCTTGGAACGATGATGCTGGGATGCATGGGGCTAGCCGCCGGTATATGGTCAGAAAAATTTGATCATATCGCTGCGGTGACGAATTTCCTTGTTACGCCACTGACGTTCTTGTCCGGGACATTCTATTCGATTAAATCTCTTCCGGAAGCCTGGCAAGTCCTGGCTCTGTATAATCCGTTTTTCTATATGATTGATGGTTTTCGCGCCGGGTTTATTGATAACGACATTCACAACGGTATGGCGAACGCATATTGGGGTATTGGATTCTTGTGTATCATAAATGCTTGTCTTGTTTCTTTGATCCTCTGGATGTTGCGCACAGGGTATAAAATCAAAAGTTAAACCTTTTTGATCAACGTGTTATAATAAGATAATGACGACAAAGACGCCTGCCGAAGACAACCTCATACAAAATTTTCAACTCGAATCATCTGGGCTGCGCGGTCGCATGGTACGCTTGGGAAGTGTGCTGAACGACATCCTTGATGCCCATGACTATCCAAACCCCGTCGCACACTTGGTGGGGGAGACGGCGGCTTTGTCTCTCGCGCTCTCCGGGATGCTCAAATATGATGGTATTTTCACCCTGCAAACAAAAAGCGATGGGCCGCTGTCTATGCTTGTCTCTGACGTAACATCTAAGGGTGAGCTTAGGGCTTGCGCGCATTACGATGCGGATCGTTTGCAAACTGCGCGTGAGCAATTAAGCGCCCTAAAAACAATCGAATCGTCACAAAACCATCTCGCGCAATATCTGGGGAAGGGCTACATCGCCTTTACAGTTGATCAGGGCCAGCATACAGACCGCTATCAAGGTATTGTTGAGCTTAAGGGCTCATCGCTCGTAGATTGTGTTCAGCATTATTTCCAGCAATCAGAGCAAATTAACACAGGCATTAAAATGGCCGTGGGCGAGCGCGGCGGTGTATGGCGCGCGGGCGGTGTAATGC
>CAYGQP010000243.1:0-1059 GCA_964352115.1 uncultured Micavibrio sp.
CTTCTGCCCATTCCGGAAGGCTTTTCCAGACATTCAGGGCGGCACGGCTGTTGGGCGGCGTTTCAGGCTCATATTTTTGTCCTAATGCCTCAAAAATAAATGGTGTCCAAGGCCAGCCTTTTCCCTGCTGTCCCATCACATCTGCGATCTTTAACGGGTCTGCTTTGGCCTGAAAGGGGTCACGGCGTAGGTCCGATAACAGTATTCTGGCGATCTCCATCAACGTAAGCGGTTCATCCTCTAGATGATCAGGCTGAGGCAGCTCCAGGGCCCTTGCGAGGCCAGAAATCGTCGGTACGCAGAATGTAATCGGGTGAACAAAGGCGTATAGCTCTAGCACATCAAACGGCATAAACCGGTCAAGTTTGAGGCGGCTGTTGATATAGGGCGCATGACAGAGCATGATCGGCTGTTTATGGGCCAACATTTTCGCTTGGTCGTGCGAAATAGTCGAAAGTTCCCCATCTGTGTTCAATAAACACGCCTCACGGGCATTCACGGATAAAACAGCAATATCCGGCAGAGAAATCGGCGATGCGGCATGATCGGTATGATTTGGGGGTGTATCGGCGGGGCTAAGGGCATCAAAACTCATACCTACAGTGCTAGCACGTTTGATGCGCCGGTTTAAGATGCTTTTTTCTCAAACGCTTCAATCATCGTTTCCGGGACGGATTCAACATATAAAGAGGTTGATGGGAAGGCGAAGCTGGTTCCGGCTTCTTCTTCAACGATCTCCTTGATTCGCATGGCAAATTCTTCCTTAACCTTTAGCCATTCGCCCCAATCTGTAGTTTTTGTAAAGCAATAAATCAGGAAATCGATTGAGGAGGCGTTAAAGCTATCGACACGCACAAATGTGCTGACATCGCTGGCGGGAGCAAAGGCATCATGCTCAGTGATATATTGTTCAATGGCATCACGAACGATTTTTAACTGCTCAACCGTGGTGCCATACACCACGCCGATTGTCCATTTGATCCGGCGATGTGTCATCCGGCTGAAATTCGTTACAACAGCATCGGAAAGACAGGCATTGGGCACGTGAACGGGGGCCTT
>CAYGQP010000243.1:1069-3284 GCA_964352115.1 uncultured Micavibrio sp.
ACCCAATATCCTCGACGATTCCCTCAACCACGCCATCAACCATGATCCATTCACCGGGCTGAAAGCGCTTCTCCGCGATTACCGTTACGCCGCCAATCAGATTTTTGAACAAATCCTGAGCCCCCAGGGCAACAGCCGCGCCAAATAAGCCTAAACCGGCCAATAAAGGCCCTACAGCAATGCCCCAGATCTCCAGTATCACCGCACCGCCAACAAAAATAACCAGAACACGCATGGTTTTAAAGATCCACTGCATCATCAGCTTGGACAACACGCGCTCCATCTTTCTCATGCCTTTGCTCAGGGGCTCCGCAGCGCGAAAAATACTCCAAAAGATCGTAAAGGCAATCATTGACCGCACGACACGGGAGAAGAATTCATCAACAGACACCCCAAAATCGAGATAAGAACTGGCAAAAAACACACCTAAAATCAGACGAATAAAGCGAATGGGGGGGATAAGAGCCTCAACGATATTGTCATCGAGCTTCGTTGAGCTTTTTTCTGCAAAGGCATGAAGGCGGCCCAGAACGTATTTACTGAAGAACCCACGTATAATAAGGAACGCACTGAAAATGAGAAGGGCAACCAAAATGCTGCCGATATCCACGCCCATAAAGCCGTGATGCCAAACATCAACGACTTCGGCCCAGAAGGCACTCAGATCTTTCTTTGATAATGCATGCTCTGGCATGATGAACCCGCTTGTTTTTAATGTTTTAATGCTTCAGATTGTGGGGAGGATAGCCTCTGATTTTTTAAATGTACAGGTGTTTTGACCAATGGGTTTTTGTCTTTTCGAGGAAGTGGACCGCGACGGCTATTGCATGGCCGTAAATCCCGCTTTCGTTGATGATATTACCCTCATTGGTGAGACCAGACAGGGCTGGCCAGTTTGCCGGCTTGAAATAGGGCTTAAGCTCAATAATTGTGATCCTATTGTTCTGGGAAGCGCCGAAGCCATTCATAAAACCCTGATGCAAGGCGTGAAAATAGGTATGGGTGAGCTTCACCTGAGAACATTATCCGGTCAGGACCCCCTTCATGTCATGCCGATGTTGTTTAGTCGCCCTGATCGCATCGCTCTTATTAAAGAGCGCATGTTGAGTGAGTTAAACACCAAAAACGTGCCGACACAAACGGCAAGCTCCATGTATTTGGATAGTAGCGCGGAAAGACTGATTGCGGATAGGCCCGGCACATGCGCCTTTCAAGCGAACGCGGAAAACAAGGTCCCCTTTTTGGATATGCGCAGGCTTTGCCAGTTTGAAAACGCCTAAAAGATAGAGCGCAAAAAAATAAGGCGTCTCTGGGTAGAGTATACGCCTTAAGTGTGGGGTTTGGGGAAACCGTATTTTTGTCTTCCGAACAAAAATTTTGTGCCTAACCAATTGGGGAACTGGGGGATATTGATGGCCAAGCTCACTTGTGTTTTCTTTGTTTAATATCTTATGAAGTTGCTCTTACTCCGTTTTTTCTATTATGCCGTCTGTCCGTTTTGGACGTTTTCTTTGTAAATCTTACTATGAGGAACACACCCTTCAGAGTAATTGAGGAGATTACAAATCTTATAACTCCATCATAAATCCAAATTTCGTAAAAATTAGTTAAAATTTTAGATAAATTTTGTATTTTTATCTAAGACATTGATTTTATGCGGATAAATAGATTTTTTTTTATAATGGGTTTATATGATTAAGAGATTTTCAAGAGCTTTTATGGCGCGAAAAACCTAAGCCGCCTTGGCGAATTTCCCGTCCAGGGCATCCTGAATCATTTTGATGGTTTCATGTTTGCCAAAAACGGCGATAAATGAACCAAATCTAGGCCCCTCATTTTGTCGAAGAAGGACTTGATAGAGCGCCTGAAACCACTCGCGAAGTTCGGATTTGTCGTACCCGTTTTCTTTTCCGGCGGAAAAAACAGCCGTTTGCAAATCATCCATCTCAGGTTTTTCTGGAAGGCTTTGTAACGTTTTGAGCAGTCCTTCCATGGCGGCGCGGTCGCGATCATCTGGCATCCGGTAAGACTTTTCGGGCAGTACGAAGTCCTTATAGTACCGCACGGCATACGCTACGAGCCGGTTCAAAAAGGGTTCATTTTCGGGTCTTGCATCTGGCGCATACTGCTGGATGTATTTCCACAAAACGTCCTGCTGGTCAGTGTTTCCAGCGCTTGCAAGATTCAAAAGAAGCGCAAATGACACGGGCGGCGC
>CAYGQP010000244.1:0-3267 GCA_964352115.1 uncultured Micavibrio sp.
ATTGCGGTCCTAACTAAAAATCAATCGAGTTCATGCGGCAATCGCGCATAAACGTCAAGTTTTTTTGGGGCCTGATAAGGACCATTAGGGCCGTATAAAGTTTCCGGCACATGAACCTGTCCGAATAACATCTGACCGTCATTTTGCAATTTTTGAGCAAAATCGCGTTTATCATCGATGAAATAAAAACTCTTTGTGTGCATTTCATCAATATTGGGTTGGATGTTCTTATCGCTTGCGGGCTTCAATCCTTCTTGCTCTGCCACGCGCTGAACCTGTTGATTTAGCTCTGGCTCTCCATGAGCTTGGGGTACATGAAGAACGACAAGGTTATCAGGATAGAACACAAATTCGAGCGGGTTTTCAATCGTGGGGTTTTTGAACGGCCTGAAGGCATTGCTGGAACGAGGGGTTAACGTCACGGCTTTAAGATCAGCCTCAACATCAAAATAATCGGTAAATGCACCAGTTTTCATGATGATCAGGTTTACATCATTGTCGATGAGTTCGCTGCGGTCCAGCGTTACATCCAGTTGCGGGGCATGAGCTCCCTGTTTGCACTGAAAATGTGAATATCTTACGGATTTATCGACCCCAACAACCGCATCTGTAACATCAATAAACATCACACGGCCGTTGCGGCGCTTTTCCACCGACGGCGCAACCATTTTCACGCAACCATTGAGCGCCACGGGGGAGGTTAGACGTAAAGTAGCCTGATCATTTGATGTGCCGTCCTTGCGCACAAAAAACATGTTGTAGGAGGAATCAGGCATAAGCCCGGAATTGCTGACAATCGGGTTTTGGCTTTTTTGATATTTTTTTGCATATTGGTTAACAACACCTGATCCACCGCCGGCTTCCCCTGAGTTACCCAGAGCACCATTTGCAGCAGCGCCTAAATCCTGAAATGAATTGCCGACAAAATCTTGAGCATTTGCGCTGTTGTTGTGGGGCGAAAGAAACATAGCCACTGCGCATAAAATAAAGAAAAAATATTGTAACATGGTTGAGCCCAAAACTAAGGAATTGAGATGAAATGCTTAAAAATCACAACATCAGTTTAGAGCCGAAGAATAGGGAGCGCAATGCTCGTAAGCTGATCTTTAAGAGCCATCCACGATTTTCGACACAATACGGGACGTGTAATCGACCATCGGCACGATTCGGTCGTAATTTAAGCGCGTTGGGCCAATAACACCAATCGCGCCGACAATGCGCTCCTCATTGTTTTTATAGGGTGAAATAATCATCGACCACCCTGATTGATTGAAAATCTTATTCTCTGTGCCAATAAAGATCTGCACACCATCGGCGCCATCAATGGTGCCGAGCAGCTCCAGCATGTGTTCCTGTTCCTCAAGGTATCCGAGCAACATCCGTGCTCGCTCAAGGTCTTCAATGGCCTTTACATCTTCCAGCAGGCGGGACTGGCCGCGGATGATAATGCGCCCTGCCGCTTGATTTTGCGATGGAAGAGCGATGCCCTTTTCCACCAAACGCTGTGTGATGGCATCCAGCTGCGTTTTGTGGTCGCGGATATCAAGGCGAATGTCTTTTTCAGCCTCAACAAGCGTTTTGCCGGCCAGCTTCGCGTTCAGGTAATTTGACGCGGCTATCAATGCGGATGTCGGCACGGGCTCATCAACATCCAAAACACGGTTTTCAACCAGCCCATTTTCAAACACCAAAACAGTCAGTATTTTCATGGGGCTAAGCTGAACGAATTGAATGTGCTTGAGCGCACCATTAATCTTAGGGGCAATTACAAGACTGGCGCAGGACGATAAACCCGACAGCAAAGTAGAGGCCTGCTCCAGAACCTCATCAACGGGCCGCCCAGAACGCTGACAGGCATTTTCGATCTCCTTGCGGTCTTCCTGGGCGAGGTTTCCAACCTGCATCAGGCCATCAACATACATCCGGAGGCCCTGATCTGTGGGCAAACGTCCAGCGGATGTGTGGGGCGCAAACAGCAATCCAGCGTCTTCAAGGTCGGCCATTGTGTTTCGAATACTCGCGGGGGACAGGCTCAGATTCAGGTTCTTTGATATGGTGCGCGAGCCCACAGGGGCCCCCGTCGATAAATATGTATCGACGATATATTGAAAAACTGTGCGCGATCGCTCATTCAATTCCGTAATCATGATCAGCAGAATATAAGGGGTTAAAAGCGGTTTGACAATTGTGAGCGCCTCTATAAAAGTAACTACCAACCGATAACTGAAAAATAAGACAAGGAAATATAAGTATGACACGCCCTTCAGGCCGCAGCCCAGACACCATGAGAGACGTTGAGCTCATTCCCCATGTTTCAAAACATGCTGAGGGATCATGCATGGCCAAGTTTGGCGATACACATGTTTTGTGCCTGGCCTCGGCCGAGGAAAAGGTGCCGGGTTGGATGAAGGGCTCGGGCAAGGGCTGGGTCACCGGGGAATACGGCATGCTCCCCAGATCAACCGGAAGCCGTATGGACCGCGAAGCCGCCCGCGGCAAACAATCGGGCCGTACGCAGGAAATTCAGCGTCTGATTGGCCGCGCCCTGCGCTCTGTTGTTGATTTCGAGGCGCTGGGAGAACGTCAGGTCCGTGTTGATTGTGATGTGATACAGGCCGATGGCGGAACCCGCACAGCCGCGATTACTGGCGCTTTTGTGGCCATGCATTTGGCATTTCAGCATTTTGTAAAGATCGGCGCACTGGACGCTGTGCCGATTAAGGACACGGTTTCAGCCATTTCCTGTGGTGTGTATGAAGGCACGCCGGTTCTGGACTTGGATTACGATGAGGATTCGGAGGCCGATACAGACGCGAATTTTGTTATTACCGGTAATGGAGGGATGTGTGAAATTCAGGGCACGGCAGAAAAAGAGCCTTTCTCCGAAGAGGAATTTATTGCGCTGCTGAATCTGGCCAAAAAGGGCTGCGCGGAATTGACGCAAAAGCAAAAAGAAGCGCTTGGAATATAGGAATATTAGATGAGCGCTCCGGTACCAAAAACCATGGATACAATCGAAGATCTGGTGATAGCCACCCATAACATGGGCAAGGCAAGCGAGATTGAGGCATTGCTAAAGCCCTATATCCAGAACTTTCTAACGGCAAACGATCTTGATTTTCCTGAACCGGTTGAGGACGGCGATACATTTGAGGCGAATGCTCTCATCAAGGCTATTTCGGCCGCAAAACACAGCGGTAAACTCTCTCTGGCGGATGATAGCGGGCTTTGTGTTGTCGCGCTTAATCATGAACCGGGTATTTATTC
>CAYGQP010000245.1:0-3265 GCA_964352115.1 uncultured Micavibrio sp.
ATAACGGTCAGCATTACGCGGATGATTCTTTTGCTTTTGTCTGGTGTGTTTTGATTGTTATCGCTCATGATTTATTCAACAATCTTTGGGACGACAAAATATTTTTGTGTTTCTTCCGGCGCATTCGCTAGAACTTTTTCAGGAACGCCACCATCAGTGATTTCATCCTTACGCAGATCCTGCTGAAGGTCGTGAACGGCGCGAAGAGGCTGGACGTTATCCGTATCAACCTCATTGAGTTGATCGATCCAGCTCAGAATGCCGTTGAGCTGCGGTCCCATTCGGGAGAGCTCCTCCTCTGTGAGGCGAATTCTTGCAAGGCGTGCGACTTTCTTGACTGTTTCTTGATCCATACTCATGATAAGTGTTCCTCTGTTAGACGAGATTTATAGACAATATGATTGATGATTTAAAGTCCATTGCACAGTTTTGTCCGAAAAATGTTGCGCTTTTGGGTCTGGATATTGGCAAGAAAACGATTGGCGTGGCGCTTTCTGACCCTGATCAGAGCTTGGCAACGCCGCTGCAAACGATTAAACGGACGAAGTTTTCTAAAGACATGCAGGTCTTGGCCGAAATTGTCGCTGAGTATGAGGTTGGTGGATTTGTGCTGGGCTATCCCGTTCACATGGATGGCACGGAGGGTCGGCGTTGTCAGTCGATCCGTGATTTTGGGCAGGAGATGCTGAACCATTTGGATGTTGTTGGCGAAAAGCCCTGGGTGGCTTTATGGGACGAGCGTTTATCCACAGCATCTGTGGAGGATCTTGTGGATAGGTCTGTGGATAAGCGAAAAATTAAAAGTGAATCAAAGGATTCAGGGTTGATTGATAAACTTGCGGCTCAGCTTATTTTGCAGGGTGCTCTCGATTTTTTGAGGGTTAGCCATAGCGCATGAGTTCAGCGGCGTGGTTCTTCATCCAATATTGCCCATCCATAAAATTATCGGATAGATCGCGGCATAGAGCCCAGAAATGTTTACCATGATTAAGGTGTTTCAAGTGTGCGACTTCGTGAGCAACCACATAATCCATGGCATTGGTCGGTGCGAAAATGAGACGCCAAGAATAGGATAAATTTCCATCAGATGAGCAGCTACCCCAGCGGCTTTTGGTATCGCGCACGGTTACACCTGTCACTTTTTTCTTAATGCGCGCTGCTTTTTCTTCAGACATGAGGCTGAGTTTTTCCTTAGCGGTGTTTTTCAAAAACCTTGTTATACGAGGACTTGGGTCATCAAGATTTGTCAGGATTTCAAGATATTCGCCAACGAGCCGGATAGTTGTGCGCTTTGAATCCATGCGCGGGATAATGCTTACGGTTCTCTCTTGCCCAAGGATCGGAAGTACAGAACCATTTGCAAATTTTACGATGGGGGGAAGTTCCCTCAGCCTCTCCTGCATCCAGGAATCATGTGTTTCGGCAAAGGCGAGAGCGCGGTCCATGCTCATGCCCTTGGGTTGAACGAGATGGAAGACGCGTTCTTTTGTGTCCAGACGCAAGGCCAAGCGCCTTGCACGAGTGCTTTTTCTGAGTTTTATATAAGGAGGCAGTAAATCAGTCATGAATGGTCGGGTGTTACTCAACGCGCTCTTTGTAATGTTGTTCCTGATGTTCCTTAAGCCAGCGACGAACAGCAACAACGCTATGTTCCTCGCGGCTGTATTGTGCAGGAAGAACGGCGTGTTCCTTATCGATATCTTCCTTTGGCACCGGATCAACGTCCTTGTCGAATTTACGAACAAACGTTCTGAAGCGCGGCAAAATTTGATTGCGCCAGCGACCACCGTTGAAGATACCATAGTGCCCGGTACCGAGCTGGAAGTGGTGAAAATGCATGTCATCCGGTAAGTGATGACAAAGGACATGGGCCGCCGTTGTCTGGCCGCGCGCGGAGATATCGTCCTTTTCACCCTCGATGGTTAGGAGTGCGGTTTTTGTAATATCCTGTGGGCGGACATCCATATATTCACCGCTCATGGGGTCTTTCCATTTCATCAGGCCACGTGGAAGAGAGTGTTCCTGGAACACCGTTTCAACCGTTTGCAGATAGAATTCGGCCGGGATATCCATCACGGAGAGATATTCATTGTAAAACTTACGGTGCGCCTCGGCTGAATCCCCATCGCCCTGAATCAGGTGTTTATAAAAGTCCAGATGGGAACCGACGTGGCGGTCAAGGTTCATCGACATAAAACCACCAAGCTGCATAAAGCCCGGATAAACTTTTCGTCCGCCGCCGGGGTAGTAGAAAGGGACGTCCATCACAACGGATTGTTCAAACCAGCTGAGAGGACGATTTTCGGCGAGCTCCGTCACTGTTGTCATCGAAACGCGCGTATCGATCGGTCCACCCATAAGGGTCATCGACATAGGCTGATTTGGATCGTTTTCCGAAGCCATCAATGAGACAGCGGCCAGTACAGGGACGGCAGGCTGGCAAACGGCCATCAAGTGTGTGTCCGGACCAAGGAGGCTCATGAACTGTCGTAAATACGTGATATAGGTATCAAGGTCGAAGTATTCGTCTTTCTTTGGCACCATGCGTGCGTCGTTCCAATCGGTTACATACACATCATGATGGGGAAGCAAGGCCTTGACCGTGCCGCGAAGCAGAGTGGCATAATGTCCGGACATTGGCGCACAGAGCAGAACCTTTGGGTCTTTGCGTTTGATGTCGCGTTTAAAATTCAGAAGTGTGCAAAATGGTTTTTCAACAATTGCGGTTTCTTTGACATCAACAGTTTTTCCGCCAATCTTTGTAGTGGGCAGACCAAATTCCGGGCGGCCGAAACGGCGTGTTGAGCGTTCAATCATCTCGGCTGTGGCCGCGATAGTGCGTCCCATTTGCGTGTGCGAAAGAGGATTCCATGGGTTTTGAAAGACGCTGCGCATGAGCTCAGCCTGAAGGCGCGTAGGCGTTGAAAGCGCATGTTGCATATCATAGAGGTGGTATAGCATTGATAAATCCTCTGTTATCGATTTGATAAACCTTATATACTCCATTTTAGCGCAAAAAGACATGAATGTGGGGATTTTATGCACTGCAACATGTATGGGCGTATGCATTATTCAGAGGCTGCCTTCTTTTATGGACTATTTATCAAATATTCACAGTATGTTAATTGATGCTGATCGCATTCCATTTGCGGCAATGGCGATTGTGATTACGATGATTTTTGGCGCTGTAACTGGGCCGATTGCTGGAAACGCCAATCCGTTTCTTTGGATTTTGGTTGATAAGGGACTGGGACCTTTTGGTGAT
>CAYGQP010000246.1:0-3261 GCA_964352115.1 uncultured Micavibrio sp.
CCCCTTCGGAAGGCATAGCTTTGGCATGGCGAAGAAGATAAAGGCGCTTCATCTCGTGTGGTTTCCTTTAGTGCGTATCGGTATCTTTAGAGACTCGGTATTTTGTAATTTTAGCTCCTTTCAATCCGATTGCAAGATCGCCTTTTTTAATCGCTAACGCATCTTTTCCGAATACTTCATACCGCCAGCCCTTCATGGCTGGAATGTCGGGGTTATCACTAAGGGCTAGGGCCTCAAGGTCTTCTTTTGATGCGACAAGTTTTGTCGCAACACCTTCTGTCGCGCAAACAACCTTCAAAAGCATGCGGAGTATATCTAGGGTGCCCGCTGCATTTTTCGGCAGGGGTTTGTGTTTTGTCGGCTGGGGCCAAGTTTTTGGATCGGTCTTCAGAGCATCGGCAATAATGCGGATGAGCTTTTTGCCGGTGTCGCCGTTTGCAACCTCTGCCGGCATGTTGCGAATTTTCTTAAGCTGGCCGGGGTCTTGCGGCATTTGCGCGGCCATATCGGCGAGTGTTTCATCACGTAGCACCCAGTTTTTAGGGATGTCACGTGATTGCGCTGTGGTTTCACGCCAAGCGGCTATGGCTTTGAGCACCGCTAGTGTTTTCGGTTTGGGTGTGCGGATTTTTATGCGTTCCCAGGCGTCCTGAGGTGGGTTTTGGTAAGTCGCAGGGTTGGCAAGGATTTTCTTTTCCTGTTTAACCCATTCTGTGCGTCCGCGTTTTTCGAGGTCCTTATTGAGGTGCTGATATATATCAACGAGATGTGTTACGTCGCCCAGAGCGTAATCAATTTGCTTTTGGCTGAGTGGGCGGTTGGCCCAATTGGTGAATTGCGAGCTTTTATCGAGCTGCTGGTTTGTAATGGTGCGAACGAGGTTTTCGTATCCTACAGAATCGCCATACCCGCAGACCATGGCGGCAATTTGTGTGTCAAAGATCGGGGTCACAACTTTGCCTGTCAGGTTGTGGAATATTTCCAGATCCTGACGGCCTGCATGAATGACCTTCAACAGGTTTGGATCAAATAGCAATTTATGAACGGGTGACAGATCAAGATTGCCATCAATAGGATCAATGGCCACGGCCTCTTTATTTGGTTTTCCAATCTGGATCAGGCAAAGCTTGGGATAATAGGTTTTTTCGCGCAGGAATTCGGTATCAATCGTTATGAAATCAAGACCTTTGAGTGAGGCGCAGAATTTTTCTAAATCTTTTTGTTCTGTAATGAGCATTTTGGGGTTTTACCACCAAGATACCAAGTCACCAAGAAATTATTATAATCATTTTTTCTTTGAGTCTTTGTGTCTTGGTGGTTATAACTCTTTTCATGCATAAATATAGAACTCATAAATGTAATGAATTACGTTCAGGCCAAGTCGGCGAAACTGTCCGGTTATCCGGCTGGATCCACCGTATCCGCGATCATGGGGGCGTATTGTTTATTGATTTGCGCGATACATATGGCCTTACGCAATGTGTGATTGATGAAGGCTCTCCGTTGATTGATGCGGTATCCAAAATCCGCAATGAATCCGTGATTACCGTGACTGGCGAGGTGAAAGCCAGAACACCTGAAACCGTGAACCCCAACATGGAAACCGGTGAAGTTGAAGTCTACATTGGCGAGATGGATCTGCAATCAGCTGCTGACGTTATTCCATTTCAGGTGGCTGAGGATGATGGCGCGGGTGAGGACATTCGCCTGCGTTATCGCTATCTTGATCTGCGCAGGGATAAAATGCAAAAGAACATTCGCTTGCGAAATGACGTGATCCGTTCAATGCGCCAGCGTATGTATGATGCGGATTTTCAGGAGTTTCAAACCCCGATTTTGACGGCTTCCAGCCCGGAAGGTGCGAGGGATTATCTTGTCCCCTCGCGTTTGCATCCCGGTAAGTTCTATGCGCTTCCCCAGGCGCCGCAACAATTCAAACAATTGCTTATGATGTCTGGCTTCGATAAGTATTTCCAGATTGCGCCGTGTTTCCGTGATGAGGATGGTCGCGCGGATCGGTTGGCTGAGTTTTATCAGCTTGATGTTGAGATGAGCTTTGTGACGCAGGACGAGGTTTTTGCGACGATTCAGCCCGTGATTGAAGGCATATTCAACGAGTTTGCGGATTTCACTGGTGAGAAACGTAAGGTGATCTGGTGCGATGCGCTTCAATATGACGATGCGATGTTGCGTTATGGATCAGATAAACCCGATTTGCGTAATCCGCTGGAGATTTGCGATGTCACGGATGTGTTTGCACGTGATGATGTTGAGTTTAAGGCATTTAAGGGCGTCATAGAAAAAGGCGGCGTTGTGCGGGCTATTCGCGCGCCAAATGTTGCCGACCAGCCGCGAAGTTTCTTTGATAAGCTGAATTCATGGGCGCAGGGTGAGGGTGCACCGGGTCTGGGCTATGTGCTGTTTAAGGACGGTGAGGGCGCAGGGCCGATTGCAAAGTTTATTCCCGCCGCCGCGCAGGATGAATTGAAAAAGATTGCTGGGCTCGAAGAGGGCGATGCGATTTTCTTTGTTTGTAATCAGGAAAAGGATGCCGCGAAGTTTGCGGGCCGGGCGCGTGATGCCATTTGTGATGCTTTGCCGGACGGTCACAAGGCTGCGCGGGAGCAGGGTGTTTACAAATTCTGCTGGATTGTTGATTTTCCGATGTATGAATTTGACGAAGCGCAGCAAAAGATTGATTTTTCTCATAATCCATTTTCCATGCCGCAGGGTGAGCTTGAGGCGCTCAATGATCAAGACCCGCTTGAGGTTAAAGCGTATCTCTATGATTGTGTGTGTAACGGGTTTGAGCTGGCTTCTGGCGCTATTCGTAATCACAAGCCGGAAATCATGGAAAAGGCGTTTGAGATTGCCGGATATGGCAAAGAGGATCTACAGCGTGAATTTGGCGGAATGCTGAGCGCGATGAAATTCGGTGCACCGCCGCACGGTGGTCTGGCGTTTGGTGTTGACCGGATTATTATGTTGCTCGCAGATGAACCGAATCTGCGCGAAGTCTACGCGTTTGTGATGAACGGCCAGTACGAAGATCATATGATGAATGCCCCATCCAGCCCCGCACCGGAGCAGCTGAAGGACCTTCATTTGAAACTCAATATGCCAAAGCTCAAAACAGAAGCAGCATAGAATTTGATTTTTCGTTGCATTTTCATTGGTTTCACGTACGATTCTAGATGATGATTGAAGACGACGATGATGATTTTAGCTTTGAAACGGATGATGAGGATGAGGGAAACTTCG
>CAYGQP010000247.1:0-1040 GCA_964352115.1 uncultured Micavibrio sp.
GCCTAGCGCATCAAGAAGTACGTGTTTGGGAGTGAACATCCCAACGCGATCGATTTCACGCGTGGCACCGTTGGCCATGAATTTAATGCGCTGGCCTTTTTTCAGATATCCGTCAATGACACGAACAAGTACAACCACGCCGAGATAGATGTCATACCAGCTATCAACCAGAAGCGCCTTGGTGGGTTTTTCTGTGTCGCCCTCATGCGGGGGTGGAAGCTTTGTAACGATAGCCTCAAGAAGATCAGGAATGCCAGCGCCTGTTTTGCCGGAGCAAGGGACGGCCTCGGAAGCATCAAGGCCAATTACGTCCTCGACCTGTGACTTTGCGTTTTCCACATCAGCGGAGGGGAGGTCGATTTTATTGACGACCGTGATGATCTCGTGATTGTTGTCGATGGCTTGATAGACATTGGCGAGGGTTTGTGCCTCAACCCCCTGCGTGGCATCAACGACGAGCAGGGAGCCTTCGCACGAGGCGAGAGAGCGTGAGACTTCGTAGGCAAAGTCTACGTGGCCCGGGGTGTCCATAAGATTGAGCTGATAAGTAATGCCGTCGCGCGCGGTGTATTCCAGGCGCACGGTCTGGGCCTTAATTGTGATACCGCGCTCGCGTTCAATATCGGTGTTGTCTAGCACTTGCTGTGTCATCTCGCGCTCTTCAAGCCCCCCGCAGGTCTGGATCAGGCGGTCGGCGAGGGTTGATTTCCCATGATCGATGTGGGCGATAATCGCGAAATTGCGGATATGCTCTAATGGTTTTGTTTTTATCTCTTTGCTCATGGGCTATTCTAATACGTCAAGCCTTCCCCCTTTGTCCAGCGTTTGATAGAGTAAAAATAATGACTGAAGATGATCAAGATTTAGGCGCTGACGTTAACCATGGTGCGTCGGAGGAGTTGCTGCTTGGCGGGGAGCCATCGCGCGGCCCGCTTTTGTGGTTTTTGGTGCTGGCCATACCGGCGGCTTTAGGGCTGTTGATCTCGTTTAATTCAGTGACAAGTTCTCCTGAGGAGGTGGAAATTTCTGTTCAGGAACGC
>CAYGQP010000247.1:1050-3251 GCA_964352115.1 uncultured Micavibrio sp.
ACGCCGAATTGATCAGCCGCGCCGTACTTCGGGGGGGAACCTCAGGTTTTTAGCCGAGCGCCGCAATGCGATGAGGCTGAGAAACGACGTGCGTGTTTTTTGCCCAACTGAAGCTTTGCAGGGGGCATTATATTCGCCAAAAATTGATGAAACTCTTAAAGGGTCGGATCGACCCTTTCGGTTTGTTGATCGGTTGAAATATTACACGGATGATGACGTTCCGGACCGCATCAATATGATGCTGGATCGCCGTGGAAGAATTGAATCCGTGTGGTGCGGTTGATCTGAATTACATTGTGTTGTCGAAAGTGTTGTTATGCGAAACAGTAGGGGTGTTTGTAACCTCAAAAGGTTTTCCGCCCAAACCTGTAATTTCCTGCGCGTTGCCATCAAAGTCATGACGCATGGCATGATGTACACCAGATAAAATATTGAACCCGCTTGAATAGGACATTAACACACTCCTTTTTATTACCATCTCTATTTTCGTTAATTCTATGATAGAGGGTATTGATTAACACTTTCTTAAATTCTGTGAAAAAATCGGCATTAATGTTAACAAAATTAGATAGCCTAAGGGGGGGTGATTTTGGCAGACGGAAGGTTAATTTCCGTGCATAATCAAGGGGATATATGATCCGTGAGAGGCCTGCCCAGTTTCCTGATTGACCTCAACGGTCAAAATCTGGTGCGCGTTGTGCATATATTTGGCCACAACAGGTTTCAAGGGCATACCGAAGTCCCGGACGTTGCCATCCTCTATCACGAAATCCAGCTTATTTGTTTCGGTGTCAAACTCAAACCATGACAATTTATAGCGGAAGGGCTTGTTGTGAAACAGAATCACCCGGCCGTCTTCCTCAATCGCGATTTCGATATCCAAAGGGATGCTATGGTCAGTGTTGACCACAAAATCGTTGAGGTTGCCAAAGGTTGTTTCTTCTGTTTCTGCTTTAGGTTCTTCAGTCATAACACCACTATTCTTACTTTTTTGAAGCGCATACCACAACTTTATTCTTTTGATTAAACGCTGTAGGAAACTCATTGATTATTATTCTCCGGGTTTTTGACCTTTGTGAACCAAGGGGACCACGGTACCGTCAATTGATTGCCCGTCCTTGGTCTGGACGATGCTGACCTCTTTGGATTTTGTGAAATAGGGGCGGACAAGCCATTGTATTTTTACCCCCAGGGGAATGGATGTTTTATCCTTTTTGTGCACCAAAACGGAATGATCGGCAGGATTGTATTCAAGGTAATCCAGTATTTCGTATTCAATTTTTTTGCCATGAAAGATGTAGGCGTCCAGCGTCACCTTATTCACGTATATATCCATCTCGTCAGGCGTAAAAAGGACGCCCAGCGTTTCTGCCTGACTTCCCTGGCCCGATCCAAATTCCTTTTTTAGGGAACTTTTGTCGGATTCATCGTTGTTTTCATCATCGCTGGACATAGCTGTTTAGAGCGCCGAGGCTGGAATAAGCCCTTGATAGGTTAAGAGGTTAGCTGGAGAATACAGTCTTCCAATGTGAATCATACCACTCTGTGCGCATAGGATAAAGGCTGTTGTGCAGAGCATGACGCTTCTTTTATCCGGCGCGAAGCTCAGAAATATCCGTTTGTGGCGTTGGAATGTGGAATTCACGATCACCTAGTCTGAGGATCACAGAGTCGCGGGCTGTGCCTTCGTGGTCAATCGTATCAAAGCGGAACTGATCGGCCGAGATTTTCATGCGTGCCTGAACGTCGTCAGGAACATGTCCTGTTACCGGGGTCGAAGCGTTTCCTGCGCCGCGGATGCCGACCACATCAGTTGAGCTTAGAATGTCCTGTGCAACATATGTTTTACCATCGTCCATTTTCATTTGTACGGCGTATATGCTGCTGCCTTCTTCGCGAAGATCTCTGGCATCGCGGTAAACGAGCTGGATGTTTTCAAAGTCATATTCATCATTCACATCTTCGAATACAGGAATGTCTAGTCCAGGTGTTTGCCCCTGATGATCCTGAATTTTGATCAAAACAGGTGCACCGGCTTCATTGCTGGCGAGCATCAGTTTTTGATGGGCGCTGCCCGTTTTTGGTGCGTGATCACCTGTGCCCTGTGCATGGATGTCTTTTGGCTTTTGGAACTGCTCAACCAGTTTACCACCGCCGAGGAAGCCGACAATACCGGCTAATAGTTTCAAGGGGCCCGCAAT
>CAYGQP010000248.1:0-3240 GCA_964352115.1 uncultured Micavibrio sp.
CGCTGACACCAATCTCGTTCTGCTGCTTCGTGAGGTAGAGAATAAGCGCTTCGTTTTGGGTATCTCTCTGGACTTTGGAGACCAATTCAAGATAACCATCGGATGTTTCATCAATATCCTGCGGAAGATCAAACCCCTGAACAACCGCAATCGCAGCGCCGCCCTCGATCCCGACAATGAAGGGCTCATTGATGGGTGCTTCAAAAATATTGGCAACGGTGCGCGCCTGAAGAGGGGCCTCAAGCTCAGCATCACGAGAAAGCTTGTCGCGTCTGCTCATTATGCGGCCCTTAGCTGCGGCAAAGGCTTTGAGGCTTTGACCACTGGTTTTCAGCTCTTCAAGGGTTTCCTTCACAAGAATGCGGTTTTCGATGCGGCGCTGATCCAAAAGCCACTTTTGTGCGATGTCGGTCTTAACCGTTGCAAATTCAGGGTACTGTTTATCCTGAATCTCCTCGACATGAACAACGAGGAATACACCACCATCTGTTTCAATGACATTCGAGGTTTCACCAAGCCCCAGTCCAAAAGCAGTCTCCAGAATAAGGGCTTTCTCATCTTCAAAATCTTTAAGCGCTGCGTCAGAATCGTTTGCGCCGATGCCAGAGCGATCAACGGCAGGGATCGTCGTCATTTTAAGCTCAACAGTCTCCTTAACTTCATTCAATGAAGAACCGCTCGCAAGAAGATCATCCACAGTGTTGGCAAGGTCGTATTCCTGATCAAACAGCAATTCTTCCATCATTAAATCTTTGATGTCCTCCTTTACCTCATCAAAACTCTGCGTATGAGCGGCTGTGATTTTCTTGATTTGAACAACGTACCAGCCAAGCGGAGATTGAAGAGGGCCAATGAGGGCGTTCACATCTTGATTACCCAAGACCTCGTCTTTAATCGTTTCAATTAGTTCATTATCTTCCAGTGTTTGTTCGCCTAGATACGCCGTAAGCTTTCCTGTTGCCGTCTCAACAGCGGCCTTGAGTGATTTCCCGCTTTTGGCCTCCTGAAGTACCGCCTTGGCATCCTCTTCGGTGTCCAAAAGGGCTTGATCAATTGTTTGTGTCTTGTCGACAGTATAAAAATCAATGTTGTTTTCGTATTCTGCAAGAACAGCTTCATCTGATATATCAAGGGTTTCCTTTAAGCGCTTTGTATCAATTGTAGCAATTTGAATAACGCGGCGCTCAGGCGAAGCATATTGTTCTTTTGTAGCATTATATAAAGTTTCAAGTTGATCATCCGTTGGCTCAAGGCTTTTTGTAAGCTTTGAATCAAGAAAAGAGATAAAGGCAACATTTCGTGTTTCATTTTGTTCCGCATACAACGCGCGGATAAGCGCAGGCGAGGGGGATGATAATCCAGCCTGAATGGCTGAGCTTAGTAAATTGCTCGCGTCTTCATTTTTCATGGATTGCACAAATCCTGCCTCACTCATACCTTGGCTCAGAAGCATGCGATCAAGAATGTCTTTAGGATCCTCACCCTCTCTCAAGGCAATAGGATCAATCATTTGTTTTATAGTCAGCGCAATTTTTTCATCGGGAATCACAATATTTTTATTTCTGGCGGCCTGTGCCAAAACACGCCCGCGCAGCTGACTGCCAAGTATTTGGTTGATATAGCCGAACTGATAGGCCTGCTGAGGGGAAAGCCCAACACGATTTAGCGTTGAGCGGACAGTACGATCAAATTCATTGATGGTTACGGGTTCGTCCCCGACCTTGGCAACATCACCGAATGACACACCACCGCGAAATACACCGCCGACGTCCATCATCACCAATCCACCGACGGCCATAGTCAGTATCCCAAAAAGGATAATCTTTAAAAACCCACCGGAAGCGCCTTTGCGCAAACTATTCAATCCCATAATTTTGTACTCTTCTATTCGCTTTAGTCTTGTTTTACGTCCTTAAGCCTTGCACTATAGAGCGCGAAGATGTGAGGAGCAATAACCTCATATCAGTAATTTTCAAATGAATGTGATTTTAAAATGTCTAAGAAAAAATTAATCGTCGGAAACTGGAAAATGAATGGCACCTTGAATGATGCAAAGCAGTTGATCGCCGATGTCGTAAACACTATTTTTCGTCAAACTGAATTGCTGGATAAGGCAGAGTTTGTTGTATGTCCCCCATATCTTTTTATCCCCGCAGTACGGCATGCGATTACAACCGTTGATCTGGTGACATTCGGCGCGCAGGACTGCTCCGTGTATGAAAACGGGTCATTTACGGGCGATATCTCGGCAGAAATGCTTAAGGATTCGGAATGCAAATGGGTGATTTTAGGGCATTCCGAACGAAGAGTTCATCAAAAAGAAAGCGATAGCATGGTTTGCATCAAGGCTGCGAAAGTTCATAACGCCGATATGACGTCCATTATTTGTATCGGTGAAACGGAGGATGAGCGTAAAAGTGGAAAACATGAGGATGTTATTGCCGCTCAGTTACAAGGCTCTTTACCGGACAGCGTAAACGCGAAAAACACCGTTATTGCCTATGAACCTGTTTGGGCAATTGGCACTGGAAACCACGCACGCAGTGCTGACATCAGAGACATGCACGCTTTTATTCACGAGAAATTGAAAGACAGATTCTCCGATGGCGCAGATATTCGCATTCTATATGGGGGCTCAATGAAGCCCGATAACGCCGCGGACATCTTAACTGTGCCCCATGTGGATGGTGGATTGATCGGTGGTGCCTCCCTTGATGCGGAAAGCTTTATTCAAATCGCCGAGGCAGCTTAAGGATAATAAACACTTTTTAGGGTTGCAATCTTTCACAGATCGCAATAAAAACATGCTCCATGCAGGACGTTGTACTCGTAATTCATTTAATTTTAGCACTGGCCATCATTGGACTGGTCATGATCCAGCGCTCAGAGGGCGGTGGACTTGGAATCGGTGGCGGTGGCGGTGGAATCGGCGGCGTTGCATCTGCCAGAGGTACGGCCAATATTCTCACAAGAATGACAGCTATTTGTGCGGGATTGTTTTTTTGTACAAGTTTAACCCTTGGTGTTTTAGCAAGCCATTCATCACCATCAGCGCAAAGCATTCTTGATATTGCCGAGGACTCGGCCCCAATTATTCAAACGATTGATCCTGAAACACTCAACGAAGATAACCTTAAAGCCCTGGAAGAGAATACCACTCCTCCACCGGCACCCTTAGCACCCCTAGACGAATGACGAGATATATTTTTATCACTGGCGGCGTTGTTTCCTCATTGGGAA
>CAYGQP010000249.1:0-3236 GCA_964352115.1 uncultured Micavibrio sp.
CACTTCGCTCGCAAGGTCCTTGCAGCTGCCTCTGGAGAAACCGTTCTTCCTGAGCCGGTTGGTGATTGGAACCTGAGTGCAGATCATATTCGTGAAATTTCCGCATCCCGCGGACGTTTAATTATTGCCTTTGATTTGGGCGCACGTGAATCGAGCCCTGCCTTGGCGGCAAGAGCCCAAGCCAAATTTGACTGCTGGGTTGAGCGTCAGGATGAAAGCTGGAAGGACGATGAGATTGACGGTTGTAAAGGGAAATTTCATGAAATCCTTACGGGACTTGAGGCCAATTTAAAGCCACCGGCACCCCAACAGGTTGAGACCATTCAAGAAGCCGTTGATCTCGGTGTTTATGATATTGACCCTGCCGAGCCGATGGAGCCAGAAAATGCCATGTATCTCGTGTTCTTTAACTGGGATTCCTATGATCTGGATGCCTCGAGCATGAATGTCCTTGGCGCCGTTTCAACCGAAATTGCAGGAAACACACCAGAGATGGTGAAGGTGGTCGGCCACACTGATACAACGGGCCCTAAATCCTACAACCAAAAGCTTGCGCTTAAACGAGCAAACGCTGTGAAAAATGCCCTCGTGAGCAAGGGTGTTGATGGAGGACTTATGAGCGTCGAAGCCAAAGGCGAAGAAGATCTATTGGTACCAACTTCAGATAATGTTCGTGAGCCAGCGAACCGACGCGTCAATATCTCTTTCCAATAAAAAACTTCCAATACATTAGGGATATCCTATACTTAGCCCGAAGATGAACATCTAAAGAATGGAGGGCTTATGGATTTTCGACCCGTACTCTATGTTATGGGTATTTTGCTGCTGGTTCTTGGTTCCAGCATGTTCCTCCCGCTACTTGCAGATTTATATGCCGACAACGAAGACTGGAAAGTCTTCTTCATTTGCATGACATTAACGGCGTTCTTCGGTGGTGCGCTTGTTATTAGCAACACCATGGAAGACTTCTCCATCAATGTCCGGCAAACATTTATGATTACGGTCATGAGCTGGGTTGTGCTCAGTATATTTGCGGCTCTCCCCTTCAAGCTTGCAAACCTCAATATGGATACGGTCGATGCCTATTTTGAAGCCGTATCGGGAATTACGACGACTGGAGCGACCGTTATTGAGTATATTGATGACAAACCTCCTGGCATTCTTCTTTGGCGCGCCTTGTTGCAATGGCTTGGCGGTGTAGGGATTATTGTTATGGCCTTGTCTGTCTTGCCCTTCCTGAAGGTCGGAGGTATGCAGCTCTTTCGAACAGAATCTTCAGAAAGCGAGAAAGCTCTGCCGCGCGCCGCGCAGTTGTCATCATCTCTCGCCCTTATTTATCTGGCAATCACTTTTATCTGCGCGGCAGCCTATATGTTGACGGGTATGACTGGGTTTGAGGCTTTTGCACATGCCATGACCACCGTTTCCACAGGCGGGTATTCCACGTCAAGCCAATCCATTGCTTATTTCAACAACCCCTGGACGGAATTTGTGGCGATTGTGTTTATGGTTCTTAGCGGGCTCCCCTTCGTGCTTTATTTAAAAGGCTTAAGAGGAAGGCCAACTCAAATATTTAAAGATGCCCAGGTGCGGTTATTTCTGCTGATTATAACGGCCAGCACATTGTTCCTCGCCGGAAGCCTATATTTTGTTCTGGAAACACCCCTTGCAGAATCATTTAGATATTCCAGCTTCAGCGTCGTCTCTGTCATAACCGGAACAGGTTACGGCATAGTTGATTACGCTGTGTGGGGAGGTTTTGCAACAAGCCTTTTGCTTTTTCTTATGGTGGTGGGGGGCTGCGCTGGCTCAACAACATGCGGAATCAAGATTTTCCGTTTTCAAGTGCTGTATGAGGTTGCAAACGCTCAGGTCAAAAGACTTTTGCATCCGCATGGAACATTTGTGCCACGATACAACAAGCGGCCTATTCCTGAGGATGTCATTACATCCGTGATGGGGTTTTTCTTTGTTTTTGCAATGTTTTTCGCTCTTGGCGTGATTGCCTTGTCTTTTACAGGTCTGGACTTCATCACGGCCATCTCTGCGGTGGCCACAACACTTTCTAATGTAGGGCCGGGACTGGGAGAGATCGTTGGTCCATATGGATCGTTTAAACCCCTTCCAGAAGCCGCAAAATGGATTTTATGTGCCTGCATGATGATTGGAAGGCTCGAATTTTTCACCGTTCTTGTGCTGTTTAACCCTTATTTCTGGCGAACCTGATTTTTTTAAGGCGCGATCAATGTTACTGGGGCCATGGGCTGTTTTCTAAACAGGCTCAAATCGCGACCCAATATTGTTTCAATCTGACGGTCAAGTTCCTGAAAAAGCTTCTCCAAACCGGCTTGTTGACGTTGTTCGCGTTCGGAAATCGAAACATGCTCGGAAATATTAATGGTTCGTGTTGCGCTTACAACATGGCTTGATAGCGTTAAACCCGTGCCATTCATGTGATCCAATTGAATTTGATACGTAACCTTATAGGCATCGCCGCCGCCAAAGCCAATAAATTGAGCAATCGAATTCTCAGGCTCTATATAAGACTTTTCAACCTTGGCCTGCTTTACCTTGATATCCAATATACCGACCGGGCCTGCGGGTCTGAAGCGCGCATTGATGTATTCTCTGGCTATATCTTCCGGGGGTTTTACAAAATCCGGAACACTCAGAGTATCTTCGATTCGTACATCGATTCGCGCAACGTTAACCGGCCATGGCTGCAAATGCGCGAAGGTCATATCCGCAAGCGGTGTGCCCTCCACCCCGACATCCGTACTACATGCTGAGAGTACAAGAGATTGAGTTAAAACAACAAATAGAATGAGAACTCTATGCTTTATCATGCTTTGTGCCTTATTCTGCGTTCGTGATGGTCTTTATTTTACGCCTTATGGCCGAAGGGTCAAAGGTATATTGCTTCGAACAGAATTCACATTTTACTTCAATACGATCATCAATCGTGATGTGCTGAAGGTCATCATCTGGCATCATGAGCAAAACATTCTCAACCCGCTCCTTTTCACACCGGCATTGATGCCGAACCGGCGAGGGTTCAAAGACGCGAACGCCCTCCTCGTGAAAAAGGCGCATCAGAAGCTCATTTGGCGATAAATCAGGATCTAGAAATTCATCATCGGTCGTGGTGTCCATCAAAATCATAGAGCGGCGCCAATCATCCTCATCCATGTTGCCTTTTTTGCGCTCGTCTTCGGTTATGTCTTGAAGCATTACAC
>CAYGQP010000250.1:0-3235 GCA_964352115.1 uncultured Micavibrio sp.
GTTCTAGTGCCGCAAGGCGTGGGGGTTCAAGTCCCTCCATCCGCACCAATTTTTAAGGCCTACGGGCCACAAGCGTATAAAAAAGTACAGATAAGAGTGAATCATGCAGGTTAAAGAATTAAAATCAGACGGTCTCAGCCATGAAATGGAAGTCACAGTCAGCGCAAATGACATTGATAAGCGTGTTGATGTGCGCTTGAAAGAGGTTGGTCAAACAATCCGCATGCCGGGCTTCCGCCCAGGCAAGGTTCCTTTGAATATCTTGAAAAAGCGTTACGGTAAGGCGATCATGGGCGAAATCCTTGAAGCTGCTGTCAACGAAACATCAGCCAAAATCCTCAAGGACAAAAAACTTCGCCCTGCCATGCAGCCAAAGATTGAAGTGAAATCATTTGATGATGGCAAGGACCTGACATACACAATGGCCGTCGAAACATTGCCAGAATTCAAGGTTATGGACTTCAAAAAGATTAAGCTTGAAAAGCTGACGGCGAAGCCCGATGACAAGGCCGTAACAGAGGCCCTTGAGCGTCTCGCTGAAAACGCCCAAACAACAGCCGAAGTCGCCACCAAACGTGGGGCAAAAGAGGGCGATACTGTCGTTATTGATTTCTTTGGCCGCACGGCGGATGATAATGTTGAGCATGATGGCATGCAGGCCCAAGGCCATAGCCTGAAGCTCGGTAGCGGTCAGTTCATACCCGGATTCGAAGATCAACTGATTGGCAAGAAAAAGGGCGACAAGGTTGAGGTCAAGGTCAGCTTCCCCGGTGATTACGGCGCAGCGGATCTCGCGGGTCGTGATGCAATCTTTGATGTTGAAATTCATGAATTGCGCGAGCCATCAGATGCAAAAATCGATGATGACCTCGCAAAATCATTTGGTATGGAAAGCCTGGATGACTTGAAAAAGGCCATCGAAGGGCAGGTCAGCCAGGAAATGAACATGCACAGTCGTATGATTCTGAAGAAGAACCTTCTTGATCAGCTTGATGATGGTCATGATTTTGAAGTGCCGGCGACCATGCTTGAAATGGAGCATACGAATATCATTCAGCAACTTGAGCTGGAACGTCAACGTGACCCCGAAATCGAAGATAAAACGATTAGTGATAAAGAAAAAGCCGAATACAGAGACATCGCTGAGCGCCGTGTGCGCCTTGGGCTGATTTTGAACGAAGTAGGACAATCAAACAATCTGATGGTTCCTGATGCTGAACTGCAAAAAGCCGTTATTACAGAAGCGCAGAAATATCCCGGTCAGGAAAAAGAGGTGTTCGATTACTATTCAAAGAATCCTCAAGCTCTTGAATCGCTCAGGGCGCCGTTGTTCGAAGACAAGGTTGTCGACTTTATTCTTGAAATTGCTGAGGTCAATGAAAAGACTGTCACACCAAAGCAGCTTGCTGATGCTTTCGAAGACGAGGAAAACGAAGAGCCAAAGAAGAAAAAGGCCCCAGCAAAGAAAGCTGCCACCAAAAAATCATCTGATCAGAAAACAGACGATAAGAAGCCAGCAGAGAAAAAAGCCAGCGCCAAGAAAACAGCGGCCAAGAAAACAGCGAAGGCAAAATAGATACACGATTCAGGGCAAATACCTGATAATTCTTCACGATACCCTCTTGAACAAACCGTAGTCCCGCGCTACGGTTTATTCGTATTGAACTGATTTGCTTACAAATATCAAAGAAAGAAGACCATGACCGAACGTGATCCCCTAGAGCTCTATGCCAATCATCTTGTGCCGACCGTTATTGAGCAAACAAACCGCGGTGAACGCGCTTTTGATATTTACTCAAGACTGTTAAAGGAGCGTATTATCTTCCTCACAGGCGAGGTCAATGATCATGTTTCGGCATTGATTTGCGCACAGCTGCTGTTCTTGGAATCAGAAAACCCGAAGAAGGATATCTCGTTTTATATTAATTCACCCGGCGGCGTTGTCACATCTGGTCTGGCGATGTATGACACCATGCAATACATCAAGCCTCAGGTTTCGACTGTGTGTATCGGGCAAGCCGCTTCAATGGGCTCCTTGCTCCTGACAGCGGGCGCTGAAGGCAAGCGTTATGCACTGCCAAATGCTAGAATTATGATTCACCAGCCTCATGGCGGTGCGCGTGGTCAGGCAACGGACATCGAAATTCAGGCCCGCGAAATCCTGCGTCTACGCGAGCGCTTGAACAATCTTTACGTTCATCATACAGGCCAAAAACTCGCGACAATTGAAAAAGCAATGGACCGCGATAATTTCATGAGCGCCGATGAAGCAAAGGCCTTTGGTTTGATTGATAATGTTGTTGAAGTCCGCCCACCAACAGCCGATGAAGACGAAAAGAAGTAAAGTTTTCTTAAAATTTTATGCGCCCCTTATACTTTGTTAAGTATCTTTCCATACACTGTTAAAATGGGTTGATTTTCTGTGCTTTTAGCCCATTTATAATGATATGATGCCGTTCAGGGCCATTTTAGAGGCAAAATAGAGGTCTTAAGAGTGTTTCTTCATCAAAAACGTGCTAAAAACATCGAATAGAGAAAGCTGATGATCATGCTAGGTGGTTCCAAAAATCAAAGTTATGCTGTTTTGCCGTTGCGCGATATTGTCGTGTTTCCGCACATGATCGTGCCGCTATTTGTTGGACGTGAAAAGTCTGTTCAGGCGCTAGAACATGTTATGCACGACGACAAACAAATTTTGCTTCTTACGCAAAAATCCCCGTCCGAGGATGATCCTGGTTCCGCAGATTTGTTTGATGTGGGCACCATTGGTACAATTCTTCAGCTTTTGAAACTACCAGACGGTACCGTGAAAGTCCTTGTTGAAGGTGGTGAGCGCGTTAAAGTCAAAAAATTCATTGAGGATTCAGAATATCTTAGTGCTGAAGTCACGAACATTGAAGAACCGACAGCTGAAGGTGAAGAGCTTGAGGCTCTAGCACGCGCAGTGATTACACAGTTCGAGCAATATGTGAAATTGAATAAGAAAATTCCACCTGAGGTGATTGTTTCAATCAATCAAATCGATGAACCAACCAAAATGGCGGATACGATTGCATCGCATTTGGCTCTTAAATTGGAGCAAAAACAGGAATTGCTCGAGGTTTCGAACACAATGGAGCGCTTAGAGCGTATTTATGGCTTCATGGAGGGAGAAATCGGCGTTCTTCAGGTCGAAAAACGTATTCGTAATCGTGTAAAGCGCCAAATGGAAAAAACACAGCGCGAATATTACCTC
>CAYGQP010000251.1:0-3228 GCA_964352115.1 uncultured Micavibrio sp.
GCGACAATAGTGACAAAGATGATGTGAAGCGAAAGTTTCACCTGCATTTGGTTTCCGATGCTACGGGAACCACCCTTTTGGGCTTGGCGCGCGCTTGTCTGGCACAGTTCAAGGGTGTGGAGCCTGTTCAGAAATTCTGGCCGTTAATTCGGACGCATCGCCAACAAGAGCGCGTGATTTCACGGATTGAAGAAAATCCAGGCCCGGTCATATTTACCTTTGTAGACGATAAGATGCGCCAGCGCCTCAGTGAGCGCTGTGATGAACTTGGGGTGCCCTGTGTGCCCGTTTTGGACCCTATTCTACGCAGTTTAAGCTCTTATTTGGGCATTTCGGCCAGTAATGTGCCAGGGTTGCAACATGAAATGGATGATGCCTATTTTCAGCGAGTGTCAGCAATTGATTTTGCCCTGCGCTATGATGACGGAAAGAAGCTGGATGGCTTAAAAAAGGCTGATATTATTCTGGTTGGGGTATCGCGGACTTCAAAAACACCAACGAGTATATATCTGGCGCGCCGCGGGATTAAGGCCGCAAATATTCCGCTGGTTCCTGGCGTGGATATCCCGGAAAAGAAATTCAAGCTTGAAAAGCCCATGTATGTTGGCCTTACCACTTCGCCACTTAGGCTTGCGGAACTTCGCCGAAGCCGCCTAAAGGCTGGCAAGGATGATAGTGGCCTTGAGAATAATTTGTATTTGGACGAGGATAAAATTGCCGAGGAAGTCCGCGATGCGCGGCGCTTGTTTGCGAAATATGAATGGCCGGTGATCAATGTTACAAAACGGTCTGTCGAAGAGACGGCCGCGGAAATTCTTGCCCTATACCAGTCATTTAAGGAAAAGCGCGATGCCCAGCCGTAGGCCGATTATTTTAGCATCAGGTAGTGCCGCGCGAAAATCCATGCTTTTGAATGCGGGATTGGCTTTTACTACAATTCCTTCCGAGGTTGATGAGGCCATGCTGGTTGAGGGAATGATGGATAAGCATTTTTCTTGCTCTGCCATGGCCCTGGAATTGGCGCGTGCGAAGGCCAAGGATGTCTCAAAAGATCACCCAGATGCGGTGGTTATTGGATCTGATCAGGTTTTAGAATGTGCAGGTCAAATGATGACAAAGGCCGTAAATGCAAACGATGCCCATGATAAGCTACTGAATTTAAAGGGCAAAACGCATAAGTTGATTTCTGCAGTTTGTGCGGTTGTTGGCGGTGAAGTGATTTGGGAGACGATTGATGACGCATCCTTGCGCATGCATGACTTTGACGAGACGTTCCTGAGGGCCTATATCAAGGTTGCGGGGGATGCTTTAACAACAAGCGTTGGTGCATATAAGCTGGAACATGCTGGATCATGGCTATTTGATAAAGTTGACGGCGATTATTTCACGATTCTGGGGATGCCGTTATTGCCGCTATTGGGGTTTTTACGAACATCAGAAGGATTGAATCCATGAGTTCAAAATTAATTAAAGCGGCCGTTTTGGGGCATCCGGTCATGCAAAGTAAATCGCCGCTTATTCATAATTACTGGATTCAACAGCACGGTCTGGATGGGCAATATACAGCGATTGATGTTTCCCCGGCGCATTTTGAATCGAAGGTGAGACATTTGTTTGATGATGAGGATTATGCTGGGTTTAACGTGACCGTACCGCATAAGGAAGCCGCCCTTGCGTTATGTGATGAAGTTGATGAGGTTGCGCAAAAAATTGGTGCGGTGAATACGCTGTATAAAAAAATCGGCAAAATATACGGAACAAATACGGACGCTTTTGGATTTGTTGAAAACATTAAAGACTCTCAGCCATTGTTTGAGTTTTCATTTGGTCCGGCGATTGTTTTGGGCGCTGGCGGGGCTGCCCGGGCAATTGTTCATGGTCTGCTCGAGGAAGGCGTTCCTGAAATTCGCTTATATAACCGTAGCCGTGAAAAAGCGGAGGCGATTGCTAAGGGGTGCGTTGATCCGGCGCGTGTGAAGGTTTTTGATTGGGCAGATCGCTCATTGCATTATCAAGAGGCTGGTCTTTTGGTGAACGCGACGTCATTGGGGATGCAGTGCCAGCCGGAGCTGGATATGGATTTGGCTGGCTTACCCGAAACAACTCTGGTCAGTGATATCGTCTACAGCCCCCTTTACACAAAGCTTTTAAAATCCGCGAAGGAACAGGGAAACCCCGTTGTTACGGGTATTGGTATGTTGCTTCAGCAGGCGCGGCCCTCATTTGAGCGGTGGTTTAATTTGATGCCTGAGGTTGATAAGGGGCTCATGGATTTGGTGCTGACATGATTATTTTAGGTCTAACAGGATCAATTGGTATGGGGAAATCAACGGCCTCTGCGATGTTAGAGCATTTGGGTGTGCCGACTCATGATTCCGATGCGGCCGTACATGATCTTATGCAGCCGGATCAGCCTGGAATGAACGCTGTGCGCGCGGCATTCCCGTATTTTTCGTATCCACAAATATATAAAATTGGTTGGTGGGGAAGGCCGAGGACTTTGAACAGGCAGGCGCTAGGGAAGCTTGTGTTTGAAAAACCAGAGCTGCGTGAGACGCTTGAGCGTATTATTCATCCACTGGTGCGTGAAGCGCAGCGAGACTTTATCCGAATTCAGCGTAATCTGGGCCGCGACATTGTCGCGCTGGATATTCCCCTGTTGTTTGAAACGGGCGCTGATAAAGCTTTGCACTATACGATTAATGTAACGGCCCCGGCGCATGTCCAGCGTCGGCGTGTTTTGGCCCGCTCTAATATGTCTGAAGAAAAATTTGCCCGGATTTTAGATGCGCAAATGCAAGACGGGGAAAAATCCGCACGCGCGGATTTTGTAGTGCAAACCGGATTGGGCCGCGCGGTGACAATGCGCCAGCTGAAGGGCATTGTTTTTGATTTGCGCCGTAAAAATGTTCCTAGGGACCATGCGGCCTGAAATGACAAAGACCGTCACGATATTTGTACATACGGAGCATGCGGGGCCTGCAAGCCTTGCGCTTGTGCTTGAGGATAATGGTTTTTCTATTGAAGTGATTGATGTTCCACAGGATGGTTTGGATGGGTTTGATCCGCTAGCGCCGGATTTATTGCTTTTGATGGGTGGATCGATGGGCGTTTATGAACGTGAGGAGCATCCGTTTTTAAATGTTGAAATAGCCGCCGTAAAACAGCGTTTGGAGGTCGGGAAACCGACTCTGGGCGTTTGTTTGGGAAGCCAAATAATGGCCGCGG
>CAYGQP010000252.1:0-3196 GCA_964352115.1 uncultured Micavibrio sp.
TATCTGCCTCGGTCACTGTATCCATGGCGGCGGAAAGAATGGGAATCTGTAATCGAATAGACTTCGTCAATTGCGTAGACGTATCAACCTCATGCGGCTGAACCTCTGAAGCAGCGGGCAAAAGCAGCACATCGTCAAAGGTCAGAGATTCTCTAATTTTTTCGGGAGATTTAATTTTGGTCATCGCGCAAATTCTTTTCATTTTTTTGGTGAATTTGCAGGTGAGTTATACGCGAAAACCGTAAAATGTAAAGAAATTAATCAAAAACCATCAAATAAGGCCTACTCTGTGCCCCTAAAGCCCTGCGCGACGATGTAGGTTTCTGACGAATCACTGCGACTAGCGGGAGGCTTGATATGCCTCACGCTTTTAAACGTTTTCTTCATTTCAGCCAGCACTGAATTTTGCGCGCCACCCTGAAAAACTTTGGCAATGAACAGCCCGCCAGGCTTTAAAACTTCACACGCAAACATATAGGCCGCCTCAACCACGCCCATAATGCGGATATGATCCGTTTGCTTATGGCCTGTGGTGTTGGGTGCCATATCACTTAAAACCGCATCTGCCATACCGCCCAGCATCTCTTTAAGCTTATCGGGCGCGGCATCATCCATAAAATCCATCTGAATAAAATCAACATCGGTAAGCTCATCCATTTCCAAAAGATCCATGGCAACCACCTTACAGCCCTTTTCAGCAGCAACCTGACACCAGCCGCCCGGCGCACTGCCCAGATCGACAATCTTCATGCCCGGCTTTAAAAACCCGAGCTTTTCATCCAATTCCTTGATTTTGAACGCTGCACGACCTCGATAGCCCTGTTTTTTGGCTTCTTCGACGTAAATATCGTTAATTTGGCGTTTTAACCAGCGCGTAGAGGAATTTTTGCGTCCCTTTGCCGTTTTAACCTTCGATTTTGCTTTATTTCTCGACATATCTTTTCTTTCGAACGCCTTATAGCACCATTAAAGCTGCAAAAGCAAAACTCGTGAAGAAAAACATACTAATCGAGGCCCCCAACAGGAAAATTTTCTGCGTCCCCGGAGAGAAAAACACCAGCGCCATATAGGCCGCATAGACTATGCTATAGAACACTAAGCCTCTGTAAAATACATGATAATCAAGAATTGAAAAAATACCATGCGGGTATCCAATACTGCCCATGAGTTCCACCATCAATCGCATCATGATAATATTGGACACGATAAACCCGATAATAACCAAATACTGCCCTTTACGCGCCGCAAGCAAGACAATCGGCAACCAGGCAAAATCAATCCATTGAATGTAGTGTTCCATATTCTATATCAAGATCTATGTTTTATGGTATAAGCTCAAAAAAACATATAATTGAGGCAAATAATTTGAACACTATGCCACAGAATAAAAAAACCTTACATCGCTTTCTCAGCGCCTTTACGGTAGCCCTTTTAATATTGAGCATCCTCGGCAGTACCTTTGCACAAGCGCAGGGCCGTCCGAACATCAACATTATCCGGGATACCGAAATCGAAAACACCCTGAAGGAATGGATGGCACCACTGCTGGAGGCTGCCGGCATGGGGCCAAAGAGCGTGAACCTTATTCTCGTTCAAAGCCCACAGCTAAACGCATTTGTTGCTGGCGGGTCCAATATCTTTATCTACACAGGCCTGATTGAAAAAACAAAGGGACCCGGTGAGCTCATTGGCGTAATGGCGCACGAACTCGGCCACATATCAGGCGGTCACCTGATTGCAACACGCGCAGCATTGGAACGTGCCTCCTACGAGGCTATTCTTGGCACGGTTATTGGCTTAGGTGCCGCCATTTTAGGGGGAAACGGAGAAGTTGGACAAGCCATTGTTTATGGTTCTCAGGGTTTGGCAGGTCAACGCTTTCTAGCGCACAGCCGCGTGCATGAATCCAGTGCAGACCAGGCCGCACTACGATACATGGAATCTGCCTCAATGAACCCCACAGGCTTAGTAGAATTCTTTAGAACCCTTGAAAATGAGGAATTACTTCCAGTTAGCCAGCAAAGCGAATATTTCCGTACCCACCCCCTAACCCGCAACCGTATCGACGCATTGGATGAGAGAGTGGCGCAATCACCACATAACCAAAAAACATTTCCCGAACACTGGATCAGACAACACGAACGAATGAAAGCCAAGCTTATGGGGTTCATTAATCCTGAACGAGTCGTATGGACCAATAACGACCGCGATAACTCCCTGCCCGCGCGCTACGCCAAGGGCATTGCCGCATATCGCACCAATCACTTTGACGAAGCTATAACCTATATCAACGGCCTCATAGAAAATGAGCCGGAAAACCCTTATTTCTTAGAGCTTAAAGGCCAAATGCTGGTTGATTTCGGTAAAATCAAAGAAGCACTTCCCTACTACAAAAAAGCGGTGTCCATTGCCCCGGATGCGGGTTTAATTCGCATCGCCTTCGCGCACGCCCTGATTGAATCTAATCAAGGCGATGAGACTTTAACACAAGCCATAAAACAATTAGAGCAAGCCCTCCAAACAGAGCGGCGCTCCAGCCGGGCGCGGAGACTTCTTGCAACCGCACATGGTCGATTGGGACATGAAGTTGATGCGAAAATTAATCTCGCCGAAGAAGCTGTGCTACAAGGGCGCTATGATTATGCAAGATCCCAAGCGCAATTCGCCGTTGAAAAGTCTGAGCAAGGCTCAAGACAATGGCTTCAGGCAAAGGACATCCTGATTCATCTGGATACGGTGGATATTCCCAAGAACTAAGCAAAAATAAAAGGTCCGCTTATAAAGCTTGCTCTCAAGGATTTTTAATTTATCTTATGAATGAGATATAATAATAATTAGAACTCGTTATTATCGAATATAAACAATCAGAAGGAGCCCTTCCCCATGAAAAAAAATACATGGATAGCCAAATCAACCCTGACTGCAGCCGCTGCCTTGCTTGTAATGAGCGGAGGATATGCCAAATCTGCACATGCTGAAGAGGCTTTCTCAGCAGCGCAAAAGGAAGAGCTCAACAAAATCATCAAAGAGTTCATGATGGAAAATCCACAAACACTCATTGACTCCCTGGAAGCCTTCCGCATGGAGCAGCAACGCGCAGAAGCAGAAAAAGCCGAACAAACGCTGGTTGAATATAAGGAATACTTTGCTCGTGATGATGCGCCATCTTTCGGAGATGCCAATGCCCCCATCACAG
>CAYGQP010000253.1:0-2443 GCA_964352115.1 uncultured Micavibrio sp.
ATTCGGGGATGCATTCTTCCTTACACACCAGCACTTCGACATCAGCAATGAACTCAATTGGGCCTTCGGGCAGAACTTCAGGTGCTTTCAGACGCTGAAGCAAAATCACCTCATCCTCATAGCCATAATTTAGCAATGGCCCAAAAGGGAGTTTTTTTGGTGTTGGCCAGTGAATTTCAGAAACCTCAAACCCCTCAGGCAATGTCCAGTCCACAACAGGCCTTGATCCGGAATCACCGGGATTTTTCCAATACGTATGCCAATGCGGTTCAATTTGTTGCTCGATCGCGACCCAAACCTCTTGTCCGGGCTTTATTTCCCCAAGCTCTGGCACGAGCCTTATTTTAACAAGTGTGTCATTTGGGTCAGTATTTTGCGCTAAAACATGCCCCGAAATTCCACTAAAGCAAAGGAATACAAAGGCTAAGAGCGTTAAAGTCTGTTTTGCATACCGCACAAAAAATCCCTCTCTTGCTTTTAAGCAAAGTTCTGAAAACTTATGGTTTTCAGATCATAATATAGGTACAATCGCAATGCATTTCAAAGTGCATTCTTGTATTTTGAATTCGCCTATAGTCATAAGATCGTTACATTTTTGTATGAAGATATTTTTTGTCATACTTTTCATGCAAAATTTTAAGCAGGAGCCGTATTTCACATGAATTCTCAACCCGCTGAGAAAAATGAAGACACTAAAGCGCCGCGCTGTCTGTGGACACCCTCGTCTGACTTCATGGAAGAGACGCTTCTTGCACAATTTATAGAGCTCATTCAGGACCGCACAGAGATTGACTTTGGATCCCCCGGAGAGGCGGCGTATAAAAAGCTTCATGAATGGTCGATTGAAAACCGCGAAGATTTTTGGGATGCGGTATGGGATTTTTCCGGTGTTGTTGGTGATAAAGGCGATATTGTTATTGCAGATAAGGCCGATGTGCCTTGGTTTACCTTCTTTCCGCAGGGCAAAATCAGCTATGCCGAAAATATGCTTAAACATTGGATCAATCACCCGAATCAAAAGGCGATTGTATACCGTCATCAGGGCGGGCCTGACCGCATCATTACAGGAAAGGACTTATGCGAACAGGTTAGTCTTTGGGAGCAAGCGCTGCGCCGCGAAGGCGTTAAAGAAAACGATGCCATCGGCGTTTATCTGACCAATACACCTGAAACGATTTTTGTGCTCATTGCGGCATCCAATATCGGCGCGCCGATTGTCACCGCGGGCATGGAGATGGGCAAGGATGACATGATTGAGCGGTTCAGCCGCGTAAAGCCGAAACTTCTGATCACTGCGGATTCTTACACCAATGGTGATCGTATTCTTGATCGCCTGAATGAAGTGAAAGAAGCCCAAAAAGCGATGCCAAGCCTTGAAAAAACCATCTTTGTGCCTTCTGCTTCAGCCGGAACAACAAAAACGAAAGGGCTTGAAAACACGGTCCAACTGGACACGTTCTTTGAGGGCTTGTCGGCGAAGGACATTGATTTTATTCGCCGGGATTTCAATCATCCGCTTTATATCCTTTTTTCCTCCGGCACCACGGGCGAGCCGAAGGGGTTTATTCACGGCACGGGCGGGATATTGTTGAAACACATCGCGGATTATAAACTGCAGGCCGATGTGCGCCCCGCTGATGTTGTGTTTTACCATGCCACGCCGAGCTGGATGATGTGGAACTGGCTCGCAAGCGGGCTTATGGCTGGCGCGACAATTCTTCAGCACGACGGCAAACCGGCTGACCCTGATGCGGCGGGGCAATTGCGCTTTACCAGCGAACATGGGTGCACACATCATGGGACTTCAGCGGCTGTGATTCAGGATATCTGGATGGCGAATGATGTGGATACCATTAACGACGACACAATCGATTTGTCTTCACAGCGCTCGATTTTGTACACGGGCGGTGTGCTCCCGGATTCTGGTTTTGAATTCATTATTGATCACATTGACGATGATGTCCAAATCGCCGGAATTACTGGCGGCACGGATTTCGTCAGTGTTTCCATTGGCGGCAATCCCTTCATGCCGGTTTACGCCGGACAGGTTGCTGCACCGTTTTTAGGCGTTGATGTTGTCGTCTGGGATGAGGCCGGAAAACCTCTTCCAACTGGACAACCCGGCGAGTTAACGATCAAGCAGGGATTTCCGTCCATGCCACTGGCCTTTGTTGATGACGAAGACGGCGCGCTGTACCGCGATGCGTATTATGATTATTTCTATGATGAGACGGGAAAGCGTGTCTGGCGCCATGGCGATTCCATCATGACCACGCCGCAGGGCCAGGTCGTTGTGATCGGACGTTCAGATGCAACGCTCAATCAAAATGATGTGCGGATTGGACCAATTAAGCTCTATAAACAATTAACGCAGGACCGCATCGGCGATTTTGCGAAAGACATTACAGGCTTCACGGCTGTTGATTTCATGACACCACAGAAA
>CAYGQP010000253.1:2453-3195 GCA_964352115.1 uncultured Micavibrio sp.
TTCCGAGGATATAGAACGGGCGATTAAATCCGCCATTAAAAATAATGTCGGGCCGTATTCCATTCCAACGGAAATTATTGCCGTTCCAGCGGTTTTACGGACTAAAAATGGAAAACTGGCCGAAGTCGTGACAAAGAAAATATTGAATGGGAAGACCATCAAGAACGCCTCGCTTTATGGCGAAGATCTAGTCCAGCATTATGCGAAAATTGGGCAGGAGTTGACGGCGCAATATACCCCCCCCCAGCCAAACGGCGAGGAGCCTGAGCCAACGATATGAGTATGCGTGGATATTTTGGCATTGGCGTTGAGGGCATTAGCAAGGAAGCAAACGTTGGTAACCTCGCCCGTTCTGCGCATTCATTCGGCGCAAGCTTCTTTTTCACCATCGCCCCGGAAGTCGATGTGGAAGCCATGCGGATCTCTGACACTGCGGATTCATTTGATCACGTACCTTATTATGAATATAAAGACGTCCCCTCACTTGATTTACCCGAAAAATGTACTTTAGTTGCCGTTGAATTCGTCGATGAATCAATTGATTTACCGAGCTTTCGTCATCCAATTCGTGCGGCTTATGTTTTAGGCCCTGAGATGGGCAGTGTTTCCCCCGCACTCCTCGAAAAATGTGATCATGTTGTAAAAATCCCCATGAAATTTTGCATTAATGTAGGTGTGGCCGGGGCTTTGGTGATGTATGATCGTTTACTCTCAATGGGCCGCTTTGCGGAGCGCCCTGTGA
>CAYGQP010000254.1:0-3183 GCA_964352115.1 uncultured Micavibrio sp.
CAAAAATGATATGAATGAAATCATTGACACCCTGAACAGCGAAGCCAAACAATTCCAGAAGGAAATCAATCGCCAATCCAATCTGAAATTCACCCCGCGCGTTAATTTTAAATTCGATAAAACCTATGATAACGCGCAGCGCATTGAAGAACTTCTGCGCGGTGTTCATATTCCAGAGGACTAAGATGGGACGCCGAAAAAAGGGTCTAGACATTCATGGCTGGATCAATCTTGATAAACCGGAGGGCCTCACATCCACGCAGGCAATGTCCAAGGTACGGCGTATTTTTGATGCAAAAAAAGCAGGTCACGCCGGGACGCTCGACCCATTGGCAACCGGAATACTCCCTATTGCCATGGGCGAAGCCACAAAAACCATTCCTTATATTCAGGATTCATTGAAAACCTATGAATTCGAAGTCACCTGGGGCGAACAACGCAACACAGACGATCGTGAAGGCGACATTGTCGAAACATCTGATATGCGCCCGACGAAAAACCAGATCACAAGCGCCCTCCTCGGCTACATAGGAGAGATCAAACAAACGCCCCCACAATTCTCCGCCATCAAGATCGATGGACAGCGCGCCTATGATCTTGCACGAAAAGGCGAGCACGTGGAAATAAAATCACGCACCGTCTTTATTCAATCTCTTGAGCTCATAGACGTCCAAGAACATTCAGCAACATTTAAAATGACCTGCGGCAAAGGCACTTACGTGCGCTCCCTCGCCCGAGATCTCGCGATAGAGCTCGGCACATACGGTTATGTTTCCCTGCTTCGGCGAACGGCTGTTGGGGCATTTCACGCAGATCATGCGATTTCTCTGGACAAACTCACGGAAATGGGCAATAGTGCGGCCCTCAATGAGGCATTGCTTCCTCTAGACAGTGCGCTGGACGACATCCTGGCGCTGTCAATTAAACAAGAGGAAGCCGCAAAATTGAGGAATGGGCAAGTATTGTCCTTTGTTTCAAAACCCGATTTTGACCGTTTGGAAAAGGCCGGCATAGAAACAAAAGATGGAAGCCTGACCGTTTTAACCAAATGCCGCGATAAACCGGTGGCCTTGGTTGAAATCAAAGGGCCAAGCATAAAACCCATTCGTGTATTAAACATTTAGAACTTAATTTTAATTAAAGGAGAAAAAGATGTCGGTTACAACAGCGCGCAAAGCGGAACTGATTAAAGAATACCAAAACGAGAAGAACGATACAGGCTCGCCTGAAGTTCAAGTTGCCATTTTGACAGAGCGGATTAATTCCCTGTCTGAGCACCTTCAAACACACAAAAAAGACGTTCACTCACGTCGCGGTCTTTTGGCCATGGTTGCCAAGCGTCGTAAGCTTTTGGATTACACAAAAAGCAAAGACGAAGATCGTTACCAGAAACTGATCAAAGGCCTCGGCATCCGTCGCTAGTAATTTTGGTATTTAGATAAAATTAAGGCCGCATCACAGCGGCCTTTTTTGTTAATCAAAATAGACGAGGTTTCTATAGAATTTCCGTATGGACCTTAACCTCTGGTATATAATCAGAAACCGTATCAGCAGAAAGCATAGATTCTGAGATCGACAAGCCTTGACCCGTATCAATGTCTTGCTCAACAGAAACATTGTCCGTGCCGCCCTCTGAAAGCGCATTAATATCAGCGGCTAGAGTATCCTCAGCAAAAAACAGCACGTTATTTATAGCTTGCTCATGTCCATATAAAGGATTGTCCTGTGCATCATCATTAGGAGGCACGTACAAAGGATTGCTATTCGCACCATTACTCGGAAAAAGTGAATTGTCCTGTGGATCACCATTGGAAGGCACATGCAAAGGGGTAGTAGGATGTACGTATAAAGGATTGGTAGCTGCACCACTACTCGGAGCTTCACTAAAAAGTGGATTGTCATCTACAACACCATCCCCGTAAAGCGGGTTATCCGAGACATCATCATTCTGAAATACGCCAAAAAGCGGATTGCTTCCAGAACTGCCGTCCTCATATAACGGGTTGTTAGCTGCATCATCAATCGGAGCCTCACTAAAAAGCGGATTAGGATCACGAACATCTTTGTATAATGGATTATCCGCCGCGTCATCGTTGGCAAAAGCGGCAATAATTTCAGAAGTTTTTGTATTTAGCATTTTTCCCACACTTTCATGTATTTTCTATAAAACTTTGACTTAAAAAAAATTTTCTGATACTAACAGTTCAATTATTTTTGATCCATGTCAATGTAGTGAAAGAATGTACGATGAAAAAAAGCTTATTGGGGTTTTTTACAGGCGCTGTAGTAGGAAGTGCTGCAACAGTTGGTGTTATAAACGCACAAGGAAACAATCATCAACCTAAACAAAGTTTAGTTACAGCTGCTCCCCATCCTTCAGACGGATCACAAGGCTTAGAGTCCTCAGCCAAACTATCCTTTCCAAAGCTCGATAATCCTTTATATGAAGGAACAATAGAAAATCCGCTCTTTCCTGATACTGGTACTGCACCGCAAGCAGATGGCCCAGATCAAAGTAAAGCGACAGACAGCTCACACTATGATGATGCAGAAACGTATAATCCTTTATATGGAGATGATAAGCGCACCAACCCTCTGTTGGACGATCCAACAAGCGCGCCATAGTAGCCCCCTTAAAACAGATGAATTTAAAGATACCTCTTCACTATGGCCTTTTATTTAAGGAATTAGTGTAGGTCTTCATTCAGCTTGATCTCATAAGAGCTTCGAAATGCCTCAAGTACACCGGTCATGCTATTCTGACGGAAATGCAGACCATTAAGACCGGAGAGATCCACAGCCTTATAGGTTTCATCATCACGCGCATCGGGAACAGCTTCATTCACTTCAGCCAGAGCCTTCAAATGATCGCCTCTAATCTTAACCTTAGAACCCGCCAATACTGTAACGCCCGCATCAATGATACAGCCATCACCGAGCGGAATACCACATACCGCATTCGCACCGAGCAAGCCGTTCTCCCCGATACCAATCGGCGTCGTATTCCCGCCACTGAGAACACCGAGGATCGACGCACCGCCGCCAATATCTGTACCCGCCCCAACGACAACGGAGCTTGAGACACGTCCCTCAACCATAACCGGGCCAAGCGTTCCGGCATTAAAATTAATATAGCTCGCACCGGGCATCACGGTTGTACCCGCCGCCAAATGCGCGCCAATG
>CAYGQP010000255.1:0-3179 GCA_964352115.1 uncultured Micavibrio sp.
ATATAGACTGTGCGATCACCGAAATTGGCTTCGGCTTCTGTGCGCGCACGATTGAAGAGTTCCTCAAATTCGCGTTCTTCCCGCACGACCTGCATTCCCTTACCACCACCGCCAGACGCAGCCTTGATGATGACGGGCAGCCCCATGTCCATGGCGATTCTACGACCCTCAGCGGCATCATCAACGCCGCCATCTGATCCGGGTACAACGGGCAAACCCAGCGCCTTCACTGTTTGTTTTGCAACAACCTTATCGCCCATGCTTTCGATATGCTCAGGTTTAGGCCCAATAAATGTGAAGCCATGTTCCTCGACCATGCGCGCAAATTGTGCGTTTTCAGATAAAAACCCGTATCCGGGGTGAATGGCATCGGCTCCGGTAACGGACGCTGCTGTGAGGATAGAAGGAATGTTGAGATAGCTCTCTTTGCTTGACGGCGGGCCAATACACACCGATTCATCGGCTAAACGGACGGCCATGGAGTTCGCATCAGCGGTTGAATGAACAACAACGGTTTCGATGCCCATTTCATGACAGGCCCGTATAATTCGAAGAGCAATTTCGCCCCTGTTCGCGATGAGAACTTTTTTAATCATGGCTGGCTCAATTGTTTATTATTCAATGACCATAAGGACATCACCGAATTCCACGGGTTGGGCGTCCTCGATCAAAATTTGTGTCACTGTGCCGCCTTTTTCCGCCTTAATGGGGTTCATGACTTTCATGGCCTCGATGATCATTAATGTATCACCGGCCTGGACTGTATCTCCCTTTGATACGAAAGACGGAGAGTCCGGGTCAGGTTGCATGTAAGCCGTCCCAACCATGGGGGATTTTACAGCGCCCGGATGCGCATGAGCCACCGTATCTGGTGGGTTTGTATTTGCGAGTTGCGGCAGAGTCGGGTCGGAAGGCATTTGCGGTGCGGCAGGCGCAGCGGAGGCCGTTGCAACAACGTTTTGCCCCTTACTGACGCGAATGGATTGATCCCCATCGGCAACTTCAATCTCATTTAGATTTGTTTCATCGAGTAGTTCAGCGAGTTCTTTAATCGCTTTTTTATCTATTTTCATTGGTTTAACCCCAAAGCGTTTTTAAATCATTGTACTGGGTAGACGAAATTCTATCAGAAGTCAAAGCCGTATAAAGGACTTAATTAATGATCTCGTGTAATTTCGCGATGGCCTGTGTATATCCATCACTGCCTTGACCTTTGAATACTGCCGCAGCCAGGGGTTCAACGAACGAGTGATGGCGAAATTCTTCGCGCTCGGATGGATTGGATAAATGCACTTCGATAATGGGGATATCAAGCATCTTCAGGGCATCATGGATGGCAATTGACGTATGAGTATAGGCTGCGGCATTCACGATAAGGCCCTTGAAGTCACCGTTTACACAGCTTTGAATCCACTCAACAAGCTCGCCTTCATGATTAGACTGTTTGGTTATTGTGCTCATGCCCAGTTCCTGCGCTTTTAAAACGCATAGTGCATTCAGGTCTTCAAGGGTTTGATCACCGTAAATTTCAGGCTCTCGCTGACCCAGCATATTGAGGTTTGGGCCATTGAGTATCAGAATTTTAGTGGTCATGATGTTTGTGCTCTTGTTCTTCCATCATGTCTGGCGCTGTGCCGGGCTTCACAATTGTAACCCGGATCTTAGCAACAGTTTCATCATCCATGGTTAGATCCAGCATGAAATCCTCACCCTCGGTCAGCGGATTTTTCAGACCCATGAGCATGATATGATGGCCCATCGGTTCCAAAACCAATGACCCATTTGCGGGAAGGTCATAGTGTTCGACTTCGCGCATCATCATGACACCTTCATCCATGCTGTGTGTGTGCAGCTCGACGCGGTCGGCAACATCGGAAGAGGCGGAGAGGATTTTTCGATCTTGATCTGTATTGTTACGCAGTTTGAGAAATGTGGCCCCATTGTTTTGTTTTTGTGCCGTAGCAAAGGCATAAGCGTAGTCGTATGCGATCGGGCCTTCCTGGCTTTTGGCATGTGCGCTGTAGAGTGCTGGTATGCTCAATATTATAAGGGCGAACATGAAGAAAGAGAGTGCTGATAGGGTACGGTTCATGTGTATTATCCTCTGGCTTGGTTAAACATTTCTAGAAAATCTTCCGGGCTTGTTCCTGATTCATCGGGGATGAAAAGTGTTCCCTTTTTCATGAGATAGCTCGGCGTGGCGTGTCCGCCCAGTCTATAGAATATGGCATGATTTTGTTCAATCAGATCTTTGACCTTTTGACTATCCATGTCGGCTTTTAGTTGTTCGGCGTCTATGCCGTATTGAAGGGTAAGGTCCTGAATTGCTTGCTCATTCACTATGATCTTGTTCACTAGAATATCCCGGTGAAATTCCTCAAACTTGCCCTGCTCCGCAGCCGCATAGACCAAGCTGGCCGCAATATAGGCTTGTTCATCATCTCCGCTTATCGGTCTTGGGATGTGTCTAATTTTGCCATCGCGTTCTGCGGCAGTTCTTATGACGGGATGGGCATCCTGACAATGCGGACATGTATAGCTGATGAATTCTACGACGGTAAGCGTTGCATCGTCAGGGCCAATGGCGTATTTGGCGTCCACGGTAACAGCATCGTTATAGGCGCTGTGCAGCTGGTATATGTCGTGGATTAAAACGCCGGCGACAATAACAAGAATACCCATGAAGATGCGAAAAATCATGTTTGCGTTATGCCATGGAAGCCTCTGATGAGGCAACCCCAATCTGTTATTTGAAGATATGTATTTCGTCTATTTTGGTTTGAGAATTAGACTTTATCCGTCCTTGCTTTCTCGTGCCGCCTTAATGGCGCTTTCCAGACCGTCCAGACCCAGATAGCCTCTGTGCATTGTACCATTTACGATAAATGCAGGTGTGCCATTAATACCAATGGCTCTTGCGGCGTCCATGCTTTCCTTAATTTCCAGCGCTACTGAGGCGTCTGCAGCATCCTTTTTCAGTTGCTCAATGTCTAGGCCGAGATCTTCTGCGATTTTTGTAAAGGTCTCCTCGTTTTTCTGGCCACGGGTTTTCATGAGCTCAGAATGAAATTCGAAATATTTGCCTTGTTTCTTGGCGGCGATTGCCCAGTTTGCGGCTGTGTTTGATGTTGGCCCAAGGATGGGCATTTCCTGAAATACAAATCTGACATCATCTGTGC
>CAYGQP010000256.1:0-3177 GCA_964352115.1 uncultured Micavibrio sp.
GTTTCAGGTGTATGTCAGGCGGATCAGCGGCTAGGCGCGCACGCGTCATACGATCCATCATGATTCCCAAAGAAGAGACCATGACGCCAAACATACTCGGTGAGTCCTTTTCACGGCGAAATAAGCGCTTTGTGAGTCCAGTTTTTAGCTTTCTCTGCTGGTCTGGGGGCACATCCTTGTCATCAAAGACATCAAATCCGGCAACGGTTTGAAATTTTGCTCCGGGCTTGGCCGCCTTACCAATAATATCGGCATGAAGGTCGACGCCAATGGTCATGCGCGCGCCCAATGATCGGCAGGCCGATGTGGGAAGCGGGTTTACGAGCGCCCCATCAACCAGATATCTGTGGGTGCGTTCAACGGGAGGGAAAACACCGGGCAGCGCAAATGATGCACGCATGGCATCCACAAGGTCGCCTTTTCTGATCCAGACCTCATGGCCTGTTGTCAGATCAGATGCGATTGCAATAAACGGGGCGGGGAGGTCCTCTATCTTCATATCGCCAAAATGATCACGAAGCAGGTTCTCAAGATGTTTGCCGCCAATAAACCCGGCGCTGCGAATTCTGAGGTCCAGATACGAAAACATTTTAAACCGTGTAAGATTAAGAGCCCATTCTTCGAATTGATCAAGCTTGCCCGCAAGATAGCATGCTCCGACAACGGCGCCGATTGACGTTCCGCTAATGATTGAGGGGCGAATGCCATTGCGCTCCAGTGCTTTTAAAACACCAATATGAGCGAATCCACGCGCCATACCACCGCCAAGCGCAAGACCTAAACCCTGCTGGGATTTAGGTATTTTAGGGGCTTTGTCCTTTGTGCCGGCTTTCTTTTCGTACATATTCATATTATAACATGCAAACGATGCCGAGAGACACTAGCTTGAACGACGCAATGCACAATAAATCAACAGCTTATCTTGTTAAACGATTGGTCGGAAATTATGTGCGGCCCTATATAGGTCGCTTGCTGCTGGCCTTGCTGATTATGGCGATTTCAGCAGGTATGACGGCTATCCTTGCGCTTTTGATGGAACCTATTCTTGATGATGCCTGGAACCCCGAAGGCACGGGTGACGTTTATATGATTGCCGTGCTGGTTTTGGGTGTATTTATTATTCGCGGGCTTACGGGATACGTGCATGTCCTTATGACTAATAAAATCGGGCAATTCATTGTTGCGGATGTTCAGAAGGATTTGTTCTCCCAGTTTATGCGGCTTGATTTGGGGTTCTTTCATGAAAACCCAAGTGGCCAGCTTATTTCTCGCGTGATTAGTGATGTAAACGTTATGCGCATGGCACTGTCTGATACTTTGACAGGACTAGGCAAAAGCCTTTTAACGATGATTTTCCTGATTGGTGTAATGTTTTCCAAAGATTGGCAATTAACGATTGCCGCACTTTGTCTTTTGCCATTTGCATCGTTTTTTATGGCTTATATTGGTAAGCGGTTGCGTAAACTATCCGGGACTACTCTTGATGAGACTGCGAATTTGTCTGATAAGTTGTCTCAAATCTTTCAAGGTATCCGTCAGGTGCACGCATACGGTATGGAAGAACATGAGCGGAACCGTGCAGCCAGCGCTATAGATCGTGTTCGCAATTTGAACATTAAATCTGTGCGTATTAGTAACATGTCGACACCAGCAAATGAGACGATGGTGGGTATCGTGATGTGCGCAGTGATTGTATATGGGGGGTCTCAAATCTCAGATGGGACAATGACCCCAGGGCAAATTGCGGCATTTATCACCGCGTTTGTTATGGCGTATGAGCCGATGAAAAAGCTGGCACGTTTGAATAACACGCTCCAGATTGGTTTGGGGGCTGCGGAGCGCGTATTTGGTTTGATGGATCTTGAGCCCCGTATTCAAAACGCACCGAATGCAAAAACTCTTGAGGTTCGTCGTCCAGATATCGTGTTCAACGATGTTTCTTTTTCTTACGATGGAACTGCTTCGAAGGCTTTGAACAATATTAGTTTTCAGGCCAAACCCGGAAAGGTCACTGCGCTTGTCGGGCCGTCAGGCGGAGGAAAGACGACAATCATGAACCTCATTCCACGGTTTTATGACCCAGCAGAGGGTTTTGTTCTCATTGGAGGTGAGGACACAAGGGCGCTTACGATTGAAAGTCTCAGGTCGCATATAGCGCTTGTGTCGCAGGATATTACTATTTTTGATGAAAGTTTGTTGATGAACATTCAATATGGCCGCCATGGTGCTTCGAAAGAAGAGGTCATAGACGCCGCAAAGGCTGCTTATGCGCATGAGTTTATAAGCGAATTTGAGGACGGGTATGACACGCTCGTCGGTGAAAATGGTGTAAAATTATCCGGTGGTCAGCGTCAGCGTATTGCAATCGCGCGTGCAATATTACGGGATGCCCCAGTTTTACTGCTTGATGAGGCGACATCCGCCCTTGATAATGAATCGGAGCGTGCTGTGCAGGATGCTCTTGAGGTCCTTGAAGAGGGGCGTACGACAATCGTGATTGCCCATAGGCTTACGACAGTTCAAAATGCGGACCAGATCATTGTGCTGGATCAAGGGCGCATAGTCGAGCAGGGTAAACATAAGGACTTGATGAAGCAAAAAGGGCTTTACGCAAAAATGTATGAAAGAGGTTTGCAAGAGTAGAAAATTTTAGCACTATACGTGATGTAATATAAAATTAGAGGATTAATTGAATGCCTTGTTACGCCGCCATTAACAAAAACTCCCTGACTGTGAAAGAAACAGACATCATCGAAGATGTTCTGAAGCTCATGCGTGAAAAGGGTCAGGATATTGTCGCCGTTGAAAATGAGGATGGTGAATTTGAAGGTTTATTTGGTTTACAAACGCTCATGAGGAATGCATTGCCTGTTTCGATTTCGATGGGTGATGATTTTTATGGAGACATTAATGTCCCCGCTGCACCAGGTATTGCCAAGCGTCTGGAGAAAATCCTACCGCTTTCTGTTTCCGGTTTTGTTAATCGCAAAGTTCATGTTTTGGCACCTGATGTACCAATCTGGCAGGGCGTAAGTATGCTCGTGAAGTACGGCGAGCCGATGGTAATTCTGGACCAAGAAAGTAAGAAATTCATAGGCTTCATGTCTTATCAATCGGCGTTTGATGAAATTGAGCGCTTAAAAAATTCAGAAAGCTGATATGTATTCTTCCGGCTTA
>CAYGQP010000257.1:0-566 GCA_964352115.1 uncultured Micavibrio sp.
ATTTCAATGTCCCCACTTGCATCAGGTGACATATCAAAGCCACCTTCTAAATCTGCAACACCAGCACCCTGATCATCTTCATCATCGAAGATCTCATTCAAGCTGGCCTCAAGGCTGCCTGTGGCATTTCCTCCTGCTGGGTCATTTCCGCTCATACTATTTTTCCACCATAGTTTATTCTTTTAGTCACATTCGCGCCCTTACCTTATTATTGGCACTTCTTCTACGCAGAGTTATTTATACAGTGTCTATGCGAACCATAAACGAAAGAAAGTGTTTTACCCTATCTCTATTAAAGCCCAAAAAGGTTAATAAATTGAATAGATTAGTTTTACATAACAACGGAGGGGCATTCAATTTTACACGCCAAATAATACTCTATTTTTACAACGAACCCCATCCCTTTATAGAGACCAGCCCAACGGCCCTAGATTTTAAAGGAAAACAATAACTTAAGAAAAGCACAATTAGAAAGACGCCGTCGCGTAACCTGACTGCCTGAATAACAAAAAATGAAATATTTTGGAAATTATGGCGCGCTCGGGAGGATACGAACCTCCGCCCGC
>CAYGQP010000257.1:576-3149 GCA_964352115.1 uncultured Micavibrio sp.
AATGCAAGCCTTTCAGCGTCGCTTTTATCATTCTTATCAAAACATTGAAAACACAACCGTTCACATAAACTTGGGGGAAAGAAACTGACAGCGCTTGACACCCATAAGCTTTAGGGCAATGCTGTTTATGTTGTTGGTAGCTCATGTTATCAAGTGTATTCATATCTAACGTTTCTTAAATTTACGGCCACCTATAAATTCATGATTAATATGTCCAGAATTCAAATGCGCTTATCAAAGGCTGCTCTATGGTCAGCCGTTTCACTCATTGCAATCAGCGGAGCCACGGCACCAGCTGTTGCCCAAAGCAAGGCGAACAATCGCCCTGCGCTGATCATTACGAATGATCCTTTACCGAAATCATTGAAGAATAAGATCTATTCAGACCCAGTTCAGGTGCGCGAAGTTAAAGCCAAGGAAGTATCCGGCGATAACTATTATAAACCAACTGAAACGCTTGTGACCCGCAAGGTCAAGGAAATCGGAAACGATTTGAACATCTTGCAAAATAAAGTAAAGGCCATGTCTGAAGAAGTCAGAGCCATGCAAAAGCAAGGGGATGAAGCCGCGGCACTATACTACGCTGACCTGGCCACGATCCGCACTCAGCTTCAATCCGGCACCACACCGGGCAACCCCCGCCTATTGGAAAGGCTTGAGCGAGCTGAGCAGTATTTGGGGAGCCTTAATGATAAAATTAAGAAGATGAATACGATTGTTGTTGAAGGCACAAACGCCGCAACTGAAGGATCATTTATCCTAGATGCTACTCGATCAGCCTACAGCCTTTCCGGCGCCGTTGAAGAAGATCACATTCAGCTGGCCGAGATCGAAGATGCAGTATCCAGCACAATCGTTATTGTTGAACGTGTTCTCAACACGGTCAGTCAGAACCTTACGCGCGCCAGTGCAACATTAAGCGCGGAACGCTCAAACCTCAGAACACTCTCTTTAGCCGTTGCGAACGGTGACCTGTACGGAAGAAGCTTTAGCAACCAGCTCTTCTTATCCTCAACAGGCCCTGCCACAGCGCAAGGCTTTATGCCATCGTCTCAAGGACAGGCGATAGCCCAACAACAGCCCGCGCCTTCTCTAGATGGTCCTCGTCCTTTGGTAAAAATTCGTTTCGACCGCTCGGATGTGAAATATGAGCAACCTCTGTACACAGCTGTAAATGAGGCGCTGCAACGCTACCCTCAAGCAATGTTTGAGCTTGTTGCTGTATATCCATCTCAAGGAAACGCTGCAGAAATTGCGATTGAAACAACAAGAGCACGCAGAAATGCCGAAAAGGTGCTTAGAACGCTGACCCAAATGGGACTGCCTGCTGAACGAATCAGCTTGTCGTCAAACCAGAGCGTTGAAGCGATAACAAATGAAGTTCACTTACTCATTAGATAAACTAACACATTCAAATAACATTCGATTATGAGGCCTAATCTTAGAGTCTTGACCATGGTCTGTGAATGTTGAACATTGAGCGTATACCAGAGTAAAACAACAGGAAGGCATCAGCCAATAACCATGACTGAAATCGTCACACAAGAACGCGTTGCCGTCTACCTCGCAAAATCAGCCGAAGACATCGAAGCAGCGCAGCGACTACGTTATCAGGTTTTTTATGAAGAGTTTGCAGCCACCCCGGACTCTGCTATGGCCGCAGCAAGGCTGGACATCGATGATTACGATGAATATGCAGATCATTTGATTGTTATTGATCACGGCGCAAAATCAAAATCACGCAGAATTGTTGGCACATACCGCCTCCTTCCTCAGGAAGCTGCTCAGCGTTACGGGCAGTTTTATTCCAGCGATGAATATGATCTCACGCCCCTTTTAAATACTGACGAAAAGCTTCTCGAGCTCGGTCGCTCCTGCGTCCTGCCTGAATACAGAACACGGCCCGTGCTACAGCTCCTTTGGCAGGGCATTGCCGATTACGTGAGCGAAAACCGAATTGGCCTTCTTTTCGGCTGTGCAAGCCTTCATGGCACAGACATTCAGAGCATTTCTGCCCCGCTGTCTTACCTGCATCATTATCACCCAGCGCCGAAAGAGATATGCCCACGGGCACTGAAAGGGCTTTATATCAATATGGATATCATCCCGAAAGATGAACTCAATCCGCGGCAAGCCTTTAAGGATCTTCCGCCCCTGATTAAAGGATACCTTAGAGCAGGCGCACTTATTGGCGATGGCGCTGTCATTGATCAGCAATTCAATACAACAGACGTGTGCGTGGTTATGCCCACAGAATTGGTTGCTGATCGCTATAAACATCATTATGAACGCAAAATTCAAAAGAGCATTTCGCCCGGCGAATCAAAATCAAAAGACTAAATTTTGATGCGAAATCTTGTTGCTGCCTTCAAATTCATTTTATTTCTTCTGCTATGTTTGATCATCGTCCCCCTGCAATCATCAGTGATCCTTATAAACAACCATAAATCCATGCACGTATTGCCAAGACTCTGGCACAAATGTGTCTGCACGATATTCAACATCCGCTACCATAAAATCGGCCGACAGCATGAGGGACAGGCCGTTTTTATGAGCAACCACCTGTCTTATCT
>CAYGQP010000258.1:0-3142 GCA_964352115.1 uncultured Micavibrio sp.
AAGGATATGAGGTCATCGCCTATATCGCCGATGTCGGCCAGGAAGAAGACTTTGAAGCCGCTCGTGAAAAGGCTGAAAAACTGGGCGCAAGCGCTGTTTATGTTGAGGACCTTAAGGAAGAATTCGTCACTGATTACATCTTCCCCGCCTTCAAATCTCAGGCCGTGTATGAGGGCCGTTACCTGCTTGGAACATCCATCGCCCGTCCGATCATTTCTAAATACCAGATCGAGATCGCTGAAAAAGAAGGCGCACAATATGTCTCCCATGGTGCAACCGGCAAGGGGAATGATCAAGTCAGGTTCGAACTCAGCTATTACGCGCTAAAACCAAACATCAAAGTCCTCGCGCCATGGAAAATGCCGGAATTCCTTGAGCAATTTAAAGGCCGCCCCGATATGCTCGCCTACGCTGAAAAACACAATATCCCAGTGAAGGCCACAGCATCAAAGCCCTATTCCGAGGACGATAACCTGCTTCACATCTCGCACGAAGCTGGCGTACTTGAAGACCCAGGCGCCCCTGCGGATGAGGATGTCTATTCCCGCACATCTTCCCCTGACAAATGGCCCGACACGCCAGATGTTCTTGCATTAACGTTCAAGGACGGCATTCCAGTAAAGGTCGAAAACAAAAAGGACGGCACCACGCACACCAATGCCCTGAAGCTTTTCGAATATCTCAATGAAATGGGCACACGTCATGGCGTTGGCCGTTTGGACATGGTTGAAAACCGTTTTGTCGGCATTAAATCCCGCGGTGTTTATGAAACACCCGGCGGTGTAATCCTGCATAATGCACATAGAGACCTTGAGGGCCTGACGATGGATCGCGAAGTCATGAAAATCCGTGACTCCCTTGCGCCAAAAGTTGCCGAGATCATTTATAACGGTTTCTGGTTCTCGCCAGAGATGGAATTTCTGATGGCCGCCATGGACAAGGCGCAGGACATGATCGACGGCACCGTGGACATTCAATTGTTCAAGGGCCAGGCCTACCCGATCGCCAGAACATCGCCGGTCGCGCTGTACAACCCTGAGCAATCATCAATGGATGAAGAAGGTGGTTATGATCAAAAAGATGCGGAGGGCTTTATCAAGATCAATGCAATCCGTCTGCAGGCCCACAACCTGATCACACAAAAGGCCAAAGGGCAGCGTAAGAAAGCGGCTTAAATTAATGAAGTTAAAGAGGTTGATGAGCGTAATACGCTATTAAGTTGCGACTCTCGCAATTGTCCCACGCCTCATGAACTTTACAACTTCAGGAATAGTATCATCACTTTCCAGATCGAAGCTCTGGCGCAAAAGGTCGCCTAAGCGCAAAACCCGCTTGCGACTTCCTTCAATTCTATGAATTTCAAGTCCGTTAAGAGGTTTATATTCCAGCAATTCTGGCTTTTGGTATGCCATACAAAGCATCACTTTTATGTCCCCACTGCATCTGTTAAGTCCAAAAATCTAACACAAAGAAACATATTATGTCAAATAAACGAACTTGCTCTTCATGCCCATAGTTCCTGTTGCTCTTCCCGCCGCAATTCATTAATATCCGCCCTATGACAAAGACAGCAAAATCAAATCAAATGTGGGGCGGCCGTTTCGAGGAAAAGCCATCGGACATCATGGAACAGATCAACGCCTCTATCGATATCGACAAACGGTTCTGGCGACAGGACATCACAGGCTCTATCGCGCATTGTGAAATGCTGGCCAAGCAATCCATCATCACCGAAGCCGAGGCCGAGCAAATCATAAACGGCCTGAACCAAATCGCCGAAGAAATCCAAAGCGGAAAATTCGAATTCAAAGCCTCGCTAGAGGACATTCACATGAACGTTGAGGCCCGTCTTAAGGACATCATCGGCGACGTATCGGGAAAACTGCATACCGCCAGATCGCGAAATGACCAGGTCGCGACCGATTTTCGCATGTGGGTGCGCGATGCCATTGCGGACCTCATCACTCGCATAGAATCACTTCAGGCCGTACTGGGCAAACTCAGAAAAAAACACGCCAAGGACGTAATGCCTGGCTTTACACATCTTCAGGCCGCACAGCCAATCACCCTTGGCCTGCACCTTGATGCTTACGCGCAAATGCTCTCCCGCGATAAAATGCGCCTTGAGGCTTGCAGCAAACACCTGAATGAGTGCCCACTTGGCTCCGGGGCATTGGCCGGAACGCCGTTTCCCATCCACCGCGAGTATACCGCGCAAAAACTAGGCTTTAATCACCCGATGCCAAACTCGCTGGACGCCGTAAGCGCGCGTGATTTCGCCAATGAATTCCTGTTCTGTTGTGCGCAGACAGGGCTGCACCTCTCGAGGCTAGCCGAGGAGATCATAAACTGGGCGACGCCGCAATTTGGCTTTATCCAGCTCTCCGATGCCTGGAGCACGGGCAGCTCAATCATGCCGCAAAAGAAAAACCCCGATGCGGCCGAACTGGTTCGCGGCAAAACCGGACGTCTGAACGGGAATCTTATCCAACTCATGACCGTAATGAAGGGGCTCCCCCTCGCCTATAACAAGGATATGCAGGAAGACAAGGAACCCGTCTTCGATTCCTATGACACGCTTGTCCTGTGCTTGGAATCAATGAAGGGCATGCTGGAAACGGCATCATTCAATACAGAAAACATGCTCAAGGCCAGCGAAAACGGCTTTATCACCGCCACCGCCCTCGCAGATTGGCTGGTTATGAATCTCGGCATGCCATTTCGTGATGCGCACCATGTAACAGGACGTGTTGTAAAAATGGCAGAGGACAAGGGCTGCAAACTGCATGAACTCAGCCTTAACGACCTCAAAACCATTGAACCAAAGATCACCGATGATATTTTCCGCGTGTTAACCGTTCAGGGTGCTATCAATGTGCCTAAATAAAGCCTAAGGTGCTTCAATCACTATAATTGTGAACCAAATGTGATTTCATCTCGTATGAATCACCGTTAAACCAACAACTGGAGAATACATTATGAACAAGTTTTTAACACTCGCGGCATCTGCTGCAATTATTACATTCGGTGCAAACGCTGCAATCGCTGGCGATCATGACCACCATGGCGACATGAACAAAGGCGGCGATCACGCTGAAAAAATGATGATGGACAAGGCGGCAGCGCTTGACATCGTTGATAC
>CAYGQP010000259.1:0-3140 GCA_964352115.1 uncultured Micavibrio sp.
AAGTTACTCTCTGCATTATCGCTCAAGGGCATGCAATCACTGCTGTCGAATGACGGTGTATCCTTCACAAAGCTCAAGGCGGATTTTGATTGGTTTTACCGCCCGGAAGGCAGTGTACTTGTTTTGAAAAACGGAAGAACGTCGGGTAATGCGCTGGGTCTTACGTTCGATGGTGAAATCGATAATGCAGAAAATGACGTTGATCTGTCCGGAACAATCGTCCCGCTTTCCGGTGTAAACAAGGTGATTTCAAAAATCCCGCTGGTTGGGGACATTCTGACGGGCGGCAGCGGTGGGATTTTTGCTGCGACGTATACAATTAAAGGTGACTCCAAGGAACCAGAGATCAAGGTCAATCCCTTGGCCGCTCTTGCGCCCGGCATTTTGCGCCGGATATTGTTCGAACAAAATTAAGGCTTAACCCAACTTCACAATAGCGTGTTTCTTCTTTCCGGCAGAGAGCTTGATAAAGTCTTCCTCTGCGAAGTCCGCTTGTTCTGCAACGCGGTCCTCGGTCTCGATTTTGTTATCATTCAGCTTTGCGCCGCCGCCTTTAATCAGCCTTCGGGCTTCGCTTTTGGATTCGGCCAACCCTGTTTCCACAAACAGATCCAGTATACTCACGCCATCACTTAGACGCCCAGCGTCAATGGTGATCGCTGGCAGCCCTGCGGCATTGCCCTGTTCGAAAACCTCAAGCGCGGTGTTCTGTGCTAAAATTGCGGCATCATGACCATGGCAGAGCTTTGTGGCCTCAAACGCCAGAATTTTCTTTGCCTCGTTGATCTCTTGGCCCTCAAGCCCTTCTAGTTTTTCAATCTCAGCAATCTCCAGTATCGTAAACAGCCGCAAAAAACGGCCTACATCGTCGTCTTCGGTGTTGCGCCAGAACTGATAATATTCGTATGGCGTGCGCATGTCGGAATTCAGCCATACTGCACCATCAACAGTCTTACCCATTTTCGCCCCGGATGCAGTCGTAAGAAGCGGCGTCGTTAACGCAAATAACTGGACCTGATTCTTCTTGCGGCCCAATTCCACGCCGTTGATAATGTTCCCCCATTGGTCCGACCCACCAAGCTGCAGAACAGTATCAAGCCGCTGATTAAGCTCAACAAAGTCATAAGCCTGCATGATCATGTAATTGAACTCAAGGAAGGTCAGTGGCTGTTCGCGCTCAAGACGCAACTTCACGGAGTCAAAGCTCAGCATGCGGTTGACCGTGAAATGTGTGCCGTAGTCACGCAGAAACTCAATGTAATTCACTTTGCTCAGCCAGTCATCGTTATTGACCATTAGCGCGGCATTTTCGCCCTCGTTGTATTCAAGGAACTTCGCAAACACGGTTTGAATGGAGCGGATATTGTCATTAATGCTGTCATCGTCCAGCAACGGGCGGCTTTCATCTTTAAACGATGGATCTCCAACCTTTGTTGTGCCGCCGCCCATGAGGGTGATCGGCTTGTGACCGCATTTTTGAAACCAATATAGCATCATGATCTGCACCAATGAGCCGACATGAAGCGAAGACGCCGTAGCGTCAAATCCTATATAAGCACTTTGCATGCCCTCCATCAGCTTGGCATCCAATGCTTCAAAGTCGCTGCATTGGTGGATAAAGCCGCGTTCGTTCAGGGTATTGAGAAAATCTGATTTGTATGCTGTCATAGTGGTCCTCTTTCAATGAATAACGGTATACACGATGAACGATAAAAAAGTCTATAGAGCGCTAGGGTTAATGTCCGGAACTTCCTGTGACGGCGTTGATGTCGCAGCGCTGGAAACCGACGGATACGGCTATGTGAAGCCCCTTGGTTTCCTCACCGTGCCCTATGATGAGGGCTCTCGGAAAATTATCCGTTCTTGTTTTGGTCGTCAAGACACCGATGCGGAGGATATCAAGGCTGCAGCGCATCTCCTTACACTTAAACATGCGGAGGCTGTTCACGCTTTGCTCGATGACATGGGCGAGAGCGCAGATACTTATGATCTTTGTGGCTTTCATGGTCAAACGATATACCACGCCCCAAAACCCGGATCGAACGATGGCGTGACGATACAGATTGGAGATGGTGATCTTCTGTCCTCTGAAATCGGTATTGATGTGGTTTATGATTTCCGAAGCGCCGATGTGCGGGCTGGCGGGCAGGGTGCCCCTCTCGCACCGCTCTATCATCGTGCACGAATCCTCTCGGCGGGGCTCGATCTTCCTGTTGTGATTCTCAATATTGGCGGCGTGGCGAATGTCACGTATATACAAAATGATGATATCCTCGCTTTTGATTGTGGACCCGGAAATGCCCTCATGGATGATTACACAAATAAACGTACGGGCGGCAGGTATGACGAAAATGGAAATTTGGCTAAAAATGGTCAAGTTATTGATATAATGCTAAATAAATGGCTCAAAAATCCGTATTTTTCTGAGCTCCCCCCAAAGTCACTGGATCGCGATGAATGGGATATTGCAGATCTGGGTCAGAATGTCGTGGCTTTGGACGGGGTCTCCGTTGAGGATGGTTTGGCGACGCTTTCGGCTTTTACACGTACGGGTATTATGTCCAGCTTAACGTTTTTTCCTGATCTGCCGAAGGCTTGGTATGTTTGTGGCGGTGGCCGGCATAATGCATTTCTCATGGATGAACTGGCAAAGGCGCTGCAAAGCAAAAGCGCAGGAACGCTGCGCGATGTATCAGCGCTGGGCTGGAATGGTGATGCAACAGAAGCCGAATGCTTCGGCTATCTGGCAGTTCGCTCATTATTAGGTGAATATCTCAGCGTCCCCGGCACCACAGGCGTTTCTGCGCCTCAAAAAGGCGGCATTTTAGCCAAGCATAACTGTGACGAGGCGGCTTAACGCTATCTCTATCGATTTTCCTTGAGTTTCAGGCACTAATCTGGCTTTCTAGCGATCATTATGAGCATGATAAAAGCCGCAAATCCTAAAGCAATTAAAGAAGCCGCCGAGATTCTAAAGAACGGCGGGATCGTCGCAATTCCTACAGAAACCGTCTATGGCCTGGCGGCTAATGCGTTTGATGACAAGGCCGTGGCGCGGGTTTTCGCGGCCAAGGGGCGGCCGTCCTTCAACCCACTCATTAGCCACTTCCCGTCCCTCAAAGCGATGGAGCGGTTCATTG
>CAYGQP010000260.1:0-2345 GCA_964352115.1 uncultured Micavibrio sp.
ACTCGGCGGCAAACCAAGGTCTTCAACACCTGAACCGGCTGATTCACTGTGTTTTTCATTACCAGGTTCAGCCGCATCAGCTTTAGAATTTCTACTTGAGTGATCATCAGAAGAACTTTTAGTATCAGACGATGAAGCCGCCGCCTGGTTGTTCTCACCCCAGCTATTAATGATGCGTTGATAATGCTCAGCATGCTGGAGATAGTTTTGCTCCATCATATTATCACCAGTGGATGCTGCGTCTTTAGCAAGAGCAACATACTTCTCGGCTACCTGATGAGCTGTTCCACGAATGCGTACATCCGGGCCATTGCTATCATAAACCTGTGTCCGGCTAGGACCACTTTGCCCCCCGCGACGTCCGCTGCCGCCTCTGTTGCGTTGCCTTCTGGAATTACTACCGTGTCTCATTTAAATTTCCATGTTTTAAAGTATTAAACATAAACTACGTACACTCTACGTGATTCTTAAGCCTAAGGCCAGAAGCCCGGCAAATTCATACTCAAGTGTCGTGGTTTGATCAACTCTTACTGAATGTCCAGCTAATGCATGCATTCGGTGTTTCGTGAACTTCCTTACGTTACCGCCAAGTGCTTTTCTCATTCAACACAGCATTCAATTATTTTCGACTTTATCCCCACGGATGATATCCACAACCCGCGGCCAGCCTGATAAATCACGATGTACGTCTTGAACAAAAAAACCAGAGTCTTCGCTGAGTCGCATGATGCTTTCGTACTGATTAAATCCTATTTCCATGAACACTCGTCCACAGGAATTTAAGCGCGTATTTAGATGTAAAAAAATATCACGATAGGCTTGCAATCCATCCATGCCTCCATCCAATGCCAGAATCGGATCATGATATTGCACTTCTTTTGACAAAGTTTGCAGGTCTTGATTCGGAATATAGGGCGGATTGGAAACCACCAGATCAAATTCACAATGAACGGATTCAAGCCAGTTCCCACATATTGGCATGAACCGATCATCTACGTGATGCTTCCGCGCATTCTGACAAGCAATTTTTAAAGCCGATTCTGACCGATCAACGGCAACGCATCGCGCCTCTGGCCACTCTGTAAGAAGCACAATCCCGATACAGCCCGTTCCAGCCCCCAAATCAGCAAAAATTTTGGGCGGCGTGTTTTTGTAATGGGCCAAAGTTGTTTCGATCAAAATCTCCGTATCCGGCCTTGGGTCTAGCGTATCCTCCCCCAAGTCAAAATCAAGCCCCCAAAATTCACGCGATCCATATAATCTTGAAAGCGGCATCCCTGAGATACGTTGCGTAAGATCTCGGTTCATATCTTTGATTTTATCCATGGGCAAAACCGTATCGGGCGCGGCCAAAATATCCCCCCACTCCACGCCGGTGCGCTCACGCAAAATCCAACGGGCCTCCCCATCTGCGTTTTGAATATCCGCAGCTTGCAGCCTATTTTGCATCTCTTTGTAAAACTCCAGGAGCTTCATGTCCTATGTATCCAGAGTAGAAAGCGCCGCGGCCTGATCCTCCGCAATGAGAGCATCAATGACTTCTGATAAACCCTCACCGCTAATGATATCCGGCAGCTTTTGAAGCGTGAGGTTAATACGGTGATCCGTCACGCGGCCTTGCGGATAATTATAAGTCCGTATTCTCTCTGATCGGTCGCCTGAACCAACTTGCGAACGCCGGTCCTGCGCACGTTCATCAATCAATTTTTGCCGTTCATAATCATAGATACGCGTCCGAAGAACCTTCATGGCCTTATCCTTGTTCTTATGCTGGGAACGCTCTTCTTGCATCTCAACAACAATGCCTGTCGGAATATGTGTAATGCGAACCGCACTGTCTGTCGTATTCACGTGCTGCCCCCCCGCACCTTGCGAGCGATACGTATCAATACGAAGATCTTTATCATCTATTTTGACATCCACTTCTTCGGCTTCTGGCAAAACAGCCACCGTCACAGCAGAAGTGTGAATGCGCCCTCCACTCTCAGTTTTAGGAATGCGCTGCACACGATGAACACCCGATTCAAACTTCAGCTTGGCAAAGACGTTTGTGCCCGTAACCTGCGCGACAATCTCTTTGTATCCTCCGACTTCACTCTCACGGGCGTCCATAATCTCGAGCGTCCAGCTCAATTGCGCAGCATATCCCTTATACATCCCGAACAAATCTCCAACAAAAAGCCCAGCCTCGTCACCCCCTGTCCCGGCACGAATTTCGAGAATAGCATTCTTGGAATCGGCTTCATCTTTTGGAATCAGCGCCAGTTGAATTTGTTTTTCCAGCTCGGGGATACGCTTATCAAGGCGGTACTTTTCCTCCTGCGCCATATCCTTCATCTCTGGGT
>CAYGQP010000260.1:2355-3117 GCA_964352115.1 uncultured Micavibrio sp.
AAGTTCTTACAAACTTTATTTTCTGCTACTTAAAACTCATTTTTCTTAAGTATTAATTTTTCAAAAGAAGGAATCGCTTCATTCATTTCAGTCTCTAAAGAATCATTTTTTAAGAAATTTTTAAAATAAGCGCTAAACGGATTTGCTTTTCTAGCTCAGGAATTCGCTTATCAAGCCGGACCAAATCATCCTGTGCCATGGATTTCATCTCAGGATCCTTAAGAAACTCCTGTAGCTCATCTCGCTCTTCAATAGCCTGCTCATGCTCAGTAATAGCCTCAACAATTGGGGAAAGGTCGGCATATTCCACAGAATACTTCGTGAATTCATCACCGCTCAAATCTCCACCTGCCATAAGCGCCGCCAATTCTTCATGGCGCTTGCAGATTGATGATAGTTTTTCATTCATACTCATATATATGGTGTACCTAATCTATGTTGGGACTCTAGTGAATTGAACGGAAACGACGCTTCAGCAGCTTGGCATCCAGAGGAAGATCTCGCAAGACGACACCCGGCTCACCTAGAACGCCCAGCTCCTTCCCTGCAACCTCAACAACAACCGCCCCCGCATTGCCTAAGGATATCGTCAGATCCGGCCTGTTGGGAACAAAATAGCGGTCGCCGCGTTTCAGCGCACGGGAAACCAAAACCTTGCCATCTTTATCACTGATCTCAACCCAGCTATTGCCTTTCATGTTGAGAATAATATCCACGCCAACCATTACTTCACGCGCGGCAATGGTTGAGTGTCCTTCAGGG
>CAYGQP010000261.1:0-997 GCA_964352115.1 uncultured Micavibrio sp.
TTGTCCTTGGATAACATCGAAGACTTCTTCAACCAGTTCAATGGCGTTGACTTTGGTGACTCTGGCTTTAACGTAACGGTTCTTGGGCTTCCATCAGTCACAGATATTACCGGCGCAGGCCTTGCTGGTGCTGCAGCTCTGAACCAGATTGCTCCGGCAGCTGGTGGTGAAGCTACTGCAGAGGATGTTGCCTCCATTGAGCCAGCGGGCGGTGAAGAAACCGTTTGCTTGGGTGAAGCGATTGAAGGCGCGAGAGCTGGAAACACATTCACATACTCATTTGGCGGTTCATTTGAAGATAGTGTAACGAATGTTGCAAGATGTGGTGCCCAAAACTACTAGGGCATTCATCACAGATATTTATTGAATTTTAAAAAAGCCCCAATCGCATGGGGCTTTTTTTTTATGGTTTGCTGACTTTAATGCTGAGAATTTTTTCAACGGCATCCAGAAGATCATTTTTGGATATGGGCTTGTTTAAAACGGCTGTCGCATCCTCTTGAATTGCGGCCAGTGCGGCTTTTGAGCTGAGAGCAATTCCACCGCCTGAAATCATGAGTGTTGGAACGCTGATGTTATTTGATTTTATAAAATTTAGAACATCAAACCCATCTCTTTCGGGCATTATGACATCGCTTATGATGATGTCATAATTTGGATGCTGCTCTAGTTTCTTTATTCCTTTTTCGCCATCAAGAGCAATGTCGATGTCATGATTTTGCTCCTCCAGAATGTCCTTCAATAATTCTGCTATTTCTGGAGAGTCTTCAATGATTAGAAAACGTGCCAATTTCTATTCTCCTGTCTTTTTGGTTTTTATAAAAAGGTAAGAAATCAAAAATACTCTTATTGCAGAAGATAAGTTTGATTGTTCAGCCTTTCGATTATTGATGAAACTGCATAGCTCATGAATTGAACATCCTTGTTGATCAGCAATTTCATGAAGTATGTCCCATATCTGGTTCTCTAACGTCACGCTTGTGCGATGACCATTAAT
>CAYGQP010000261.1:1007-3104 GCA_964352115.1 uncultured Micavibrio sp.
GTTTAATGCATATTGATGCTTCGGTTGTTTCAAAAAGCCGTGAAAATTCATCCATGATGTTTTACTTTCACAAAAGTTAGGGTGTTCAAATTAACACAAAAAAGAAGTCTAGCTAAACCTTAAGTGGTTGTTTTTTATTTTGGAGTTTAGCGGCAATCTTTAGGAAGGGCTATCGATATAGTTAAAAAGGAGTATGATTGATAAGATTGCAATCAAAAAAAACCACTTCAATAGGATTATATACGATGAGTGCACATTATGATGTCATTATTATTGGCGCCGGAGCTGCTGGCATGATGTGCGCGATGGAGGCGGGCAAGAGAGGTCGTAAGGTCTGGCTGATTGATCATGCGAAAAAGATTGGCGAAAAAATTCGTATATCTGGCGGGGGGCGATGTAATTTTACGAATATTCACAGTCGCCCGGAAACCTTTATCTCACACAATGCGCATTTCTGTAAATCTGCATTTAGTCAATATACGCAGCAGGATTTTATCGCGTTGGTTGAGAAGCATAATATTGCCTATCATGAGAAAACGCTGGGGCAGTTGTTTTGTGATGGGTCGTCTCAGCAGATTATCGATATGCTTGTGAAGGAATGCGAAGATGCGGGCGTTCGGCTGGATACGGAAGTTGAAGTTGAATCGATTGCGGCGAAAGATGGTATTGGCTATATGCTCAAAACGTCCAAGGGACCAGCCACGGCTCCTTCTGTAGTGGTTGCGACGGGCGGTTTATCTATTCCGAAAATTGGAGCGACCAAGTTCGGATATGCGATCGCTAAGCAGTTTGGGCTTAATGTTATTGAAACGTGGCCTGCGCTTGTGCCTCTGACTTTTCAGGCGGATTTGCTGGAGCGGTGCAAGGCGCTTAGCGGTTTGTCTGTTGATGCGGTTGTGTCCTGCGGAAAGATCAGCTTTGCGGAGGGGCTTTTATTCACGCATCGGGGTTTAAGTGGGCCGTCTATCCTGCAGATTTCATCATATTGGCAGGAGGGGCAGGACATTATTGTTAATCTTGCGCCAAACGAAGATATGCTGCACTTTTTTAAGGGCCGCAAACAGAGCCAGCCCAAGCAGGATATCCAAACGGCCCTATCGCATGTGCTTCCCAATCGTTTAGCACAAAGTATATGTGATGCTGAGGCTATACGCGGGCGTTTGGCCGATCTGCCGGATAAAACGCTGGAAACTCTCGCTCAGGCCGTGAATGCATGGCGTATCCGTCCATCGGGAACTGAAGGATACCGAACGGCTGAGGTTACTCTGCGGGGCGTTGATACACACGAGCTGTCGTCAAAAACGATGGAAGCAAAGAAACAACCCGGCTTATTTTTCATCGGAGAGGTTGTGGATGTTACGGGGCACCTCGGCGGCTTTAACTTTCAATGGGCCTGGTCGTCGGGCTATGTTGCTGGTCAAAATGTTTAATGGAGCATGAGAGATGAGTAGTGTGAATATTTATGGCATTAAAAACTGTGATACGATGAAAAAAGCCTTGAATTGGTTAAATGATCAGGGTGTCGATTATGTTTTTCATGATTATAAAAAGGGTGGAGCCGATGAAGGTATTCTATCCCGCGTTATTGAATCATGTGGCTGGGAAGTTGTTATAAACCAGCGCGGAACAACATGGCGAAAACTGCCCGATGGCGTTAAAAATGCGATGAATGAAGAGCGGGCTTTGGAAATTGTGCTTGAAAATCCATCGATAATAAAGCGTCCTTTGCTCATTGATGGAGACCGGATTGTTTTCGGGTTCAAGGATCAGCAATACGCTGAGATGTTTTCTTAAGTTTTTTCAGTAAATCTTTGTGTTTCAAATGCTCTGCTTTTGGTTGAGGCGCCTGCGAACTTGCGCTTTTTTCAGTTGTGGGGACATAAAAAAAGGCAGACACCTCAACCAAAAGCAATTCATTTAAGTTTCTTGATACGAAATATGTGATAACATGACCTTTGTTTTAATGTCAAGATAAATTTTGTTTAAATTTCCTTGCAAGAAATATAAAATATATCTATATACATAAAAAATAACGACAATAAGATAGTTCAGACATGATTTCTCCGTTGCAGATTGTATTGGCCCGCACGATTTTAA
>CAYGQP010000262.1:0-3098 GCA_964352115.1 uncultured Micavibrio sp.
AAAAATATCTAAGCTATAAAACTACTTTTTCTTCGTTGGTTTTGCAGTAGGCTTTTTTACTGGCTTGCTTGCTTTTGTAGGCATTTTGGACTCTCCCAAATAAGATAACCTTGAGCGGTTACGGCGATCATCAGAAGACCTGATTGACAAGAAATATCATACCATATTTTTGGATTTTTAAAGTGATTTTTTACAGTGCTCAGCGTTCTTTTTTTGGTTCTTTTTTTGCGCCGATTTTTGGTTCTGTGCCCTTTGTAAGGCGCTGGATATTATCCTTGTGTCGGAAAACAACGAGGGCGCTAATAAGACTTGTGATGAGGGCTGGAAGAGGGCCGTAAATCAACAATGCTGCAATAGGCGCGATGGTGACTGCGCACAGGGCTGCAAGAGAGGAGTATCTAAAAAAACCAGCGACAATAGCCCAGGTGCAAATTGCGACAAAGGCTGTCCAAGGTGTGGCACCCAAAAGCGTTCCGATTGTGGTTGCAACACCCTTGCCGCCTTTGAATTTGAGCCATACAGGAAAGCAATGGCCAGCAACTGCGGCTCCGCCGCCGATTAAACCATATAAAACGGCATTTTCGGTATCCAACGATCTGCCCTGCATAGCGTAAAAGGAAAGATAGAGGATGAGAATAGCAATGGCGCCCTTACCGGAGTCTAGAACAAGAGTTGCTGCGGCCAGAGGTTTGTTTCCCGTGCGCAAAACATTTGTGGCCCCAATATTGCCGGAGCCGATTTTACGAATGTCTCCGTATCCTGCTAATTTTGACAGGACCAAGCCAAATGGAATCGACCCGAGCCCATAGCCAACGATGACGGACATTATGATTCCGTGAATCATGATCCCACCAAAATATCCAGAACAGCCATGCGTGTCGGTACGCCGTTGGCGACTTGCCGCAGGATGAGGCTGCGCTCCGGGTCTTCGGCGATATCATCAGAGATTTGTACGCCGCGCACGAGCGGACCGGGGTCCATGATCAGGGCATCCGGCGCATATTGATCCAGATTTTCGCGGGTCAGACCGAATTCGTTGAAGTATTCCGCATCAGAGGCGATGTAGGCTTTGTCCATACGTTCCTTTTGCAGGCGCAAGGTCATGACGATATCGGAGCCGGGTAGGCCTTTGGCAAGGCTATGAAATTTTTCAATGTTATCGGCCGGAAGTTTTTCAGGCATCAGGACTTCGGGGGCAATGACTCGAACCTTCGCGCCCATCTTCGTGAGAAGGATGAGGTTTGAGCCAGCGACGCGGGAATGCGCGATGTCGCCGATGATTGTAACGGTTAAGTCCTTAAGTTCACCTTTAGCTTCGATCATGGTAAAGGCATCAAGCAGTGCTTGGGTGGGGTGCTCACGCCAGCTGTCACCACCATTGATAACCGGGCATTTTGCGCGTTTGGCGACGAAACCTGGTGCACCATATTCGCTGTGGCGTATGACGAAGGCGTCTGCGCCCATCGCGTTGAGCGTATCAATTGTGTCGATAAAATTCTCACCTTTGGATAGGGAGCTGGTTTGTGGGTTCCAGTTGACGACATCCGCGCCTAGGCGTTTTGCAGCCATTTCAAATGAGGTGAGCGTACGTGTCGAGTTCTCAAAAAACAGGTTCAGGATGACTTTGTTTTTCAGAAGCTCACGATTAAATTTTCCGTCTTCAAGTGCTTTTTTGTAGAAGGCGGTCTTGTCCAAATATGTCTGTATGTCTTTAGGGGTTAAATCTTCGATCCCTACAAGATGATTTAAGGTCATTCAATGACTCCTTTTGCCTTCAGATTCTCTATCTCATCTTTGGATAATTGCAAGAGGTTTTGCAAAACGTCTTTTGTATGTTGTCCCAAGTACGGCGGGGCATCGGTGTATTTTACAGGTGTTTCCGAGAGATGAATGGGGCTACCGACCAGATGGATTCTTTGTGCGGCGTACGGGTGAGCTATTTCAATTTGCATGTCACGGGCCTGGATCTGGGGCTCGGCAAAGACCCTGTCCATTGTATTGACCGGACCGCATGGAACATCAACGTCTCTCAAACCCTCGAGCCAGTACTTTGTAGGCTGGCCCTTGAATGTAGATATCAGTAAAGGCACCAGAATATCACGGTTTTCAACGCGGTCACGATTTCGGGCGAAGCGCGTGTCATTGGCCCAATCGTCTTGTTTTAAGAACGTACATAGCCGTTTGAACTGATCATTATTGCCGACGGCGATGATGATGTGTCCATCTTTTGTCTCAAAGCTTTGGTAGGGAACGATTGTGGAGTGTGCATTTCCCAATCGCGGAGCGTTTTGACCAGACGTGAGATAATATTGGGCAATATTGGTCAAGGCGGCGAGGGTAGAGTCGGTTAAGGCAACATCAACATGCTGTCCCTTGCCCGTACGTTCGCGTGCATGGAGCGCGGCCAGAATGCCAATGGCCGCATTGTGCCCTGTCATGATATCGGACAGCGCAACACCGACCTTTGTAGGTGTCTGGTCGGGACCACCTGTGCAGGCCATGAGGCCTGCCATGCCCTGTGCTAAGAAGTCATAGCCCGGTTCGTGGGCGAGCGGACCGCTCTGGCCGAAGCCGGAGATGGAGCAGTAAATGAGCTTTGGGTATTTATCCTTCAGGTCGCTATAGCCAAGGCCGAATTTCTTCAAGCCATCGACCTTGAAGTTTTCAATCAGGATGTCTGTGTTCTCCAGAAGTTTATGTATAAGGGCTTGGCCTTCTGATGATTTCATGTCAATGGCGACGGACTTTTTGTTGCGATTGCAGGACAGGTAATATGCGCTTTCGGTTGTGTCGTTTCCGTCTTTATCCTTAAGGTATGGCGGGCCCCATTGCCGCGTGTCGTCGCCGATTCCGGGGCGCTCGACCTTGATGATGTCCGCGCCGAGGTCGCCAAGCATCTGCGTGCAAAATGGCCCGGCCAATACGCGGGAAAGGTCCAGGACGCGAATGTTTTCGAGAGCGCTTGAGTTTTTTGGTGTGTTTATATCTTTTGGTTTAGCTGGCATCTAAAAAAGATACTCCGGTAGGGCTTTAAATTTCAACAGCGCAACAACGATGATTCCAAAAATAAACCCTGGTCCGGCGGGCAGCGATAGGGT
>CAYGQP010000263.1:0-3093 GCA_964352115.1 uncultured Micavibrio sp.
GATTCTGAAGGACGAGCTGTTTTGCTTCAAAGTCAGCTTAACGTGAGTGAGAAAAAAATTGGCGTTTTAGAAGCTAAACTGAAAAAGGCGCTGGAGCTAAACGAAGAATTCGCATCTTTGGAGTCCCGCAAGGCGCTCTTTGCTGAGTCTGATTCAGGTCCTGTGAGCAAGAATAAGGAGCAAAAGGCTGAACTTATCAAAGTCGCAGCTCAGGCACCGCCGCTTGAAGAGAAGATTAAGGGTAAAAACACGAAATCCGAAGATAAGCGTGCTAAGCCCCGACAGGAAAAAATAGCTCAGGCTGAAATCAAGGCTGAAGACCTTTTAAATGCAGAGATCGAAGCGAAAGAGGATGTGAAAAAACCATCTCGCAAAAAACCGTTTGTGCCTATGGCGCCTGCGGATGAGTTCCTCACACCGGCACAAATTCAAGAGCGTGCCTTACGGGCCGCTATTGATGGCCAGGACACACTGAGCCAGATCAAGGAACAAATGGAAGATAAAGCTCGTCAGGAAGAATTATTAGAGCAAAAAAGGTCTGCTGAATTGGCAGAGCTTCGCAAACAAGAAAAAATGGCAGATGAGCAAGCGCTCTTGAGCGCGGCTGAAACTAACGAGAATGAGAAAGAGACAGAGCAAGCCCAAAACAATGCGCAGAGCATTTCTTTGTCCGATATAACGTGGAATCAGGATGAGCGAATTACGCGCAGTGAAGAAGCTGTTTCACAGCCAGAAGAGAGCGAGATTATTGATCTTCTGGATCGTAAAATCGCTAAATTGTCTGAAAAACCACAAAATAAGGCCGCTACTTTGGCGAAGAGTCCAAAGCTTGAGGAAGCCAGAGAGGTTGCAGGAGCAACACAAATTGCTCCAACAACAGCTAAATTAGAAACGTCTTCATATATACCAGAAACCGAAGACCCGCGAGCCATTAGCACTCAAAAACAAATTATGGAACCGGTTCAGGCCAGAAAGCCCGCGCCAGTTCAAGCTACTTACCAGCCCGCTTTCAAAATTCAGGATATTGTCTCGGCGGCTGATATTGCTACACAGAAAAAGGTACAGCTTGTTCAGGCTGCGTCCGGCACAGATAAGGCTGCATATAGCTGGACGGTGTCCAATGTATTTGGCTCAGCAGAATTGCGTCCAATGATGACCGATTCTGAGTTTGATCAATCCGTAAAGGAGTATCTGGAAAAAACACAAGAACGCTGCAAGGGTGACTTTGCTATTGTTCCGGAATATTCTGATCAGTATGGGCGTATGCGGGTCGACAGCTATGACATAGCCTGTGTTGGCGGTGATGGGGAATCCTCGGCATCTTTACTCTTCTTCAATAAGTCAGGAACGTTTACAGCCCTTGCACACGAGGGAGCCATTGATGATATGGACGCCATCATAAACCTTCGGGAGCGCGTAAGAAACACACTGGCGCAGCAAGCCCGGACGTAACCATAAAAAACCTGCACATAATATAAAAGCCCCACCATTTGGCAGGGCTTCATATAATTTTAATGCGCAAAAAGCTTTAAGACAGTCTGTTAAGCTCTTCTTCCATTTTTTTGATGTTTTCTTTCAGGCTCTTAACCTGCTCTTCCTTCGAAGTTGATGATGAACCTTCTGATCCTGCTACACCAAATGGCGTAAACATTTTCATTGTTTGCTCGAACATTTCCATGTTTTTGCGGCTCATTTCCTCAATGCTTGCAGGCATACCGGGGATGGACCCCATATTGGGCATTGATCCCATGCCCGGCACCTTGTTCATGCTTGGGGGGAACATGCCCTTCATGTTTGTCATGCCCTCTAGAGATTTATTAATTTGCTCACGAAAGCGTTCTTGATTTGTAATAAACATGTCCATTGTGCTTTCCAGGTAATTCGGGACCAGGCCCTGCACATTATCTCCGTAGAAGCCAATGAGTTTACGCAAGAACCCTGTAGGTAAAAGATTCTGGCCGCGAGACTCTTGATCGACAATGATTTGCGTTAAAACATTGCGCGTAATGTCTTCATTACTTTTTGCATCATAAACAACAAAATCATGCCCTTCTTTAACCATCTCACAGAGATCTTCCAGGGTCACATAAGAGCTGCGCCCTGTGTCGTAAAGTCTTCTATTAGCATACTTTTTTATGACTGTTGGCTCATTTTCGCCACGTTTAGCTTTTGCCATTGTTGCACCTTTTCTTAAAAATTGCTGCGATTGCGATATAAGCCTATTATGCACAAAAAAAGTTAATTTAAAAGTACTATCTAAAATTTTTGGTTTTCGCACAGCATTTCGCACCGTATACTTCAAGATACCGCAATATGAACAAGGATATTCTAGTCCCATGAGAACAGGCCCCAGACCATTATCCGTGCACATTGGCATGGCGGCGTCATATTGGGCTCAGGATCAAGCGCTCAAGGCAAGGGAGGGGCTATCGGCATATCCTGAAGATATGAGGAATGATCTGGCGGTTATGCTTTTGGGCATACAGAAGTACCATCTTCACCCGTTTAAAGCAAAGCGTCCCGCGCTTGAAACAGTCTGGCAGGAGGGCGAGGCGCGCCTCATGAAATTGCATGGGCGCTATGAACCCGGTGAGGGCAGAACAATCCTTCTCATTCCGTCTCTCGTGAATAAGGCATGTATCATGAACTTGATGGAGCAACGCTCCTTTATGTCATATTTACACGAAAACGGGTTTGACCCGTATGTGATGGATTGGGGTAATATGTTGCAGGATAAGGAGCAACATACAATTGAACGTTTGATGATGCATCGTATGATCCCTGCCGTGGAGTGGCTCAAGGAATATGAGAGCGCTCCAATTCATGCCCTTGGATATTGTATGGGCGGGACTGTGTTGGCGGGTGCTGCGGCCCTCAGGCCAGAAGCATTTCGCACATTGACAATGCTGGCCTCTCCATGGGATTTCCATGCCGGCAGCCAGAGGTTATTGAACCGTGTAAAGTTCTGGGCACCTGGCGCTTTGCCAAATATGGAGATGATGGGCTTTTTGTCCGTCGATTGGATACAAACCTTGTTTGCATTGCTTGACCCGTCACTATCCATAAAAAAATTTGCAAAATTTTATGATCTCG